>CAXCCM010000076.1:0-8133 GCA_963981005.1 uncultured bacterium
CTTCTCACAGATCAAGAAATGCTCTATGGATACGGAATTGCATCACAGAAAGAAGATCACACGAAGGAAGAGATCATCACAAATTTCCATGTTGGACAAACCTATAAAGGTATGGGCATGATAGAAGAGGCATTCAAACATTTTAAAGATCAAGTAATAAAGAAAAAATAAGGCGGAGGTTTTATTATGAAATATTTAATAGTTATTTTAATTTTAATGGTCACACTTACGGTATTTGCAGATGACCTAAAGTCATTCTTGGAATTCCAAACACACATAAAAAATGAATCACATCGTATCGCAGATATTGAACTTCATAAGCAGATCAAACAATCTCGTGAATCACGGGAATATGAAATTGGAGATACACATACTTATTGGCGTTATGATCTATCTGTGATGCCTCCTGGTTGGGTACAACTTCCGGCAACATGTAGAGCCGTTGGTGAACACTGTTATGTTTTTGTTGCTGATAGTGAATGGCAAGTTAATATGGATGAAGCAGATGTTCAGGAAGTATTTAATTATTTAGAATTTGAGACTATGAACGGAGACAATTATGGTGCAGTAGAAATGGACACTTTACATTTCGGTGAAATACCGGATGAACTGGATAATGATCCAAAACTCATTGTTTTCTATTCTGCTCTTGGTTCTTTTGGAGGTAGTACATTTGATGGATATTTTAGCGGTTACGATCAAGTTACAGAAGCTGAAGCACAGCAAATGAACCCACCTGGGCACAGTAACGAATGTGAAATGATATATATGACGTGTCATCCATTAGATCCTACAGATCCGATAAGAATATCTGTTCTTGCACATGAGTTGGAACATCTAATTCATTGGGGTGGAGATATAAATGAAGATACGTGGGTAGATGAGGGTTTAGCGGAATTAGCGATGGTATATTTTGGTATGCCGGATCCAATTTCTCAATTCAATTCAAACCCCGATAATTCTTTAAATACATGGAATCAGGAATGGGCTGATTATGTAAAAACTATGTTGTTCTTTACTTATTTTGCAGAACAATATGATGATGGAACAATTATTAAAGATCTGGTAAGTGAACCTGCAAATTCTATTACGGGAATAACTAATCAACTTTTAGCACATGGTTACGCTGTTTCATTTGAAACAATATTTGAGAATTGGACTATCGCAAATTTTCTTGATGATCCCACTGTAGAAGAGGGATTATACAATTATGAAAACCTTGATATTCCAATATTTAACGTTACTCATAATCACGGATCATTTCCTGCTTCTGGCAATGGAACTACAAATCCATGGGCAACCGATTATTTGAGAATACTTCCAGACGGTGCAAATTATCACCTCTATCTAGAAGTAGATCATCCTATTAATGTAGGTGTTATTCGCATGAGCGATGATGTTGTATCCACTGTAGATTTCTTTAGTGCAGATGATGTTTTAGATATTAATCTTCCCGAAATGACTGACGAATATTATCGTATGATTATTGTATTTCCAAATGCAGATAATTCATCTTTAAGTTATAATTATGAGATTACAGAGTATACAAGTTTAGATGATAATACATTGGAAATAGCAGAGGTTAATTTGAGAAATTACCCGAATCCTTTTAATCCATCCACCACAATTTCATTTAATTTAACCACAGAGATCGCGGAGAGCACAGAGTTAACAATATATAATTTAAAAGGGCAAAAAATTAGGAATTTCGATGTCATCCTGAGCGGAGTTGAAGCAGAATTGAATTCAATTACTTGGAACGGTGATGATAGCAATGGAAAACCAGTTTCATCAGGGATATATTACTACAAATTAGTTGTTGATGATAAGGTTATTGATACAAAGAAAATGCTATTGATGAAATAGCTTACAAATATTTTAAACGGTAGAATTTTGGATTAATTATTCAGATTCTACCGTGTGCTTCACACCAGCGTTCAAACATAAGATTAGGTTACAACCTTTTACCATTAAATCACACCACGATTACGATAATAGATCAATAAAACAATAAGTAAAATTACCGGAGAAAAATGACAAAGAATCGAGATAGAATAATTTGAAGTATTATAACCAATTATTATTATTATAGTAGGTAACAATATCAAGCCAAGTTTTTTCCAGATAGGTTCATCAGCTATAAAAACAAAAATTCCAATTGCAATGGGAAGTAAAATTGGCCAAAGTCTAAATATTATCCAAACCATAAATACTCCAGCTAGTTAAAAATAAAAACGTTAATTATTAGATAATTCGTTTATTGTAATAATATATCAATAATCCAATTAAAAATGCTATAAGTACAAGCTGAGATGTTATTGTTATATAAATATTTTCAGAGAAAATTTCAACAATTACAGATAACATCGGAAGCAAAACGATGCTAAATTTTCTCCAAATAGTTTGTTCGGTTATGAATATGAATAGTGCTATAGCCAGGGGAAGTAAGAAAGGCCAAAATATCTCAATCATCCATAACATCATCAAACTCCAATCAATAATTTCTAGAATTGCAACTTTTTATTTATTACTTAATTTGACTATAAATATTTTTCATATCTGGAAGTTCTGTAAAATAAAAGTGAACCCAAATGTATATGTGTTGGAATAAAGCAACAATAATTGCCGGTTTTGAAAGCAATAATAACCCAGGAATCCATATAAATAGAAATCCAAATTTATACATTGCATTATTAGAAAATCTGAAGATACCTCTCTTTACAAATTTTTTATTGCGATATGATTCATCAAAATGATCAATTCCATATGCACGCTTGAGCCCAAAATATCTCAGAACAGAATAGATTAAATATAACGCTATCAATAAAAAAATAAATGCTATCAAGTAAGCAATAATCGGGTTTATTTGAAGTGAGTTTCTACTTGAAATACTCAAAGCTAAAATTAACATTGAGCGTGAAATGAACATAATAGAAAATCCAGCTGTATAAAACTTGAAACCAGCTTTGCCAAGAAACTTGGAGATTGATGAATAATATAGTTCCAATCGCCAAACTAACAGCACATAAATCTGATGCACTATTGCAATTCCCACAGAATAGATCAGCCATGTTTTTGTTGATATTCCCCAGAATTCTCCCTCTAATGTGGAAAAATCAACAAAAATGATAATTCCATAAATTAGGATTACTAATGAGATCAAATGCCAGAGTTGTTTTTCAAATATTTTCATTTATTCTCATATTGAGTTCGATAGCTTAATTTTCCATTTTTATATTCATAAACTCTAAAGGATGGTTGTCTTCCAAATCTGTTTGTCACTGAGCCTGAAACATATAATGGGATATTGCCAATCCAATGTTGTTCCCCTCCATGAAAATGACCTGCAATAATTGCGATTACATCATTAGAATTCAATAGTTCTTCCCATCGATCACGATTTTCAATTTCCCAACCGTCGTGCATTTCGTTATTATAAAAGAAGCCAACAGATGGAATATGATGAAAAACAACGATTGGCTTATTCTGAATTTTTCTAATTGCATTTTCCAGCTCAAAAAATGGATCATAATTCTCAACAGAAAAAGAATAAGCTAATGGATCTGAGTAAATTCCAATAAAGACAACATCTTCAAATTCCAATGTAAAGATCAACTCTCCAAATTGTTCCTGAAAAATGATTAGCTCTTCTTCGAGTTTTTCTTGGAAAATATCGTGATTACCGGGAACGTAATATATTGGTGCATCAAGTTTATTTAATGCTTTAATAGCGCTTAATACACTTATTGTATCACTAAGTCCATCCTGTGTTATATCTCCAGTATGGATCACAAATTGGATCTCCATTGGAAGTCCATTTATTTGTTCAACTAATCTTTGTGTGATCTCAAGATTTGTGCCTTTGCCAATGTGAGTATCCGATATTTGAACGAAATAAAAATGGTCTTTATCAGCATCTATTTCCTCACTTAATAATTGAAGGGAAATGACAAATATAAAGAGTACAAAAATCAATCTTCTTTCTACTCTGTATTTAGCTTTGAACATTATTCTTTCCTTTAATCATTATTTTAGCACTATTCTCAACTTAAGCAAATTATCATTATCTAAAGGTCAAGTTAAAATTATGCTTGCGTGTTTATTAAGCAATTTCAAAGTGTTTTTTTAATTTAGGAGAATTGTATGAGGAAGAAATTATATTTAATTGATGGAACAGCCTTTATTTATCGTGCTTTTTTTGCCTTTATACGTAACCCACTTTATAACAGCAAAGGGCAAAACACAAGTGCAATTTTTGGAACAATAAATTCATTTATAAAATTAGTAGAGGAGTTTAAGCCGGAATATATTGCCATCTCTTTTGATAGACGTGAGAAAACTTTTCGTCATGAGATAACAGAAACTTACAAAGCAAATAGACCTCCAGCACCAGATGAACTTCATCAGCAGGTTGAGCCAATAAAAGAGTTCTTCGCATCGATCGGACTTTCAGATATTTCTTTAGCAGGATATGAAGCAGATGATACAATTGCCACATTGGCAGAAAAATATAAGAGTGTGTTTGATGTAGTTATCGTGTCGGGAGATAAAGATTTTGCACAATTAGTAGATGATCAGGTTACGCTATATGATCCCAAAAAAAACATTACAATGAATGCAGAAAGCATAATAGATAAATATGGAATAACTCCAAATCAGTTTATAGACTACCTTGCAATTTGTGGTGACAGTGCCGATAATATTCCAGGAGTAAAGGGGATCGGTCCCAAAGGAGCCTCAAAATTGTTGAATGAATTTGAAACTCTAAATGGAATTTATGAAAATCTTGAAAAAATAAAAGCAAAAGGGATTCTTGAGAAGTTAACTGGGCACAAAGAAGATGCATATCTTTCTCAAAAGTTAGTAACAATAATTCGGAAAGTTCCAATTGAAGTTGAGGATGAAAACTTAATATTTGATATTAATAAATTACAAAATGGTATTGATTTTTTGAATATTTTTGAACTTTCATCAATTGCAAAAAAGATAAAAAAACTTTCATATATATCACCAAAAATTGAGGAATCTGCACCAAAAGAGATCTTGAGCTTTACGAATGAATTCAACTTTGATGGAAGTGAGACAGGTCTAAAATATCAGACAATTCTTACTGACACAAAAGAGAGTTTTGCAGAGTTAATATCAAAATTGGAATCAGCAGAAATTATTGCCATTGATACAGAAACAACTTCTACAGATCCGCACCTGGCTGAGTTAGTTGGAATTTCAATATGTACAGATATCAGTAAATCTCATTATATCCCACTTCAGCATCAGATGGCACAAAATCTTGATACGAAAGAGGTGTTGATTCAGTTAAAAAACGCACTTAAAAACAAGACTCTTGTTGCTCATAACTCTAAATATGATCTACTTGTTTTAGAGTATGCAGGCTGGAAGGTCGAAGAGAATATTTTCGATACAATGATAGCACACTATCTTATAAACCCTACTTCCAGACACTCGTTAGCAAATTGTGCTTTAGAAGAATTTGCTCATGACATGATACCGATCTCAGAACTTATCGGGAAAGGAAAAAAACAGATAACTTTTGATCTAGTTCCAACAGATCAAGCTGCTAAATATGCTGCAGAAGATGCTTACATTACATATAAATTGTTTGAAATTTATTTAGAAAAATTAAGGAAAAATGAGCTTTATGAACTTTACCTAACTATCGAATTACCACTAATATGCGTTCTTGCTGATATCGAGAAAAATGGTGTAAATATTGATAGCAAAATACTAGCAAAATTCTCAAAACGGAACCAGAAAAGGCTTGGTGAACTTACTAAAGAGATCTTTGAGATCGCTAGATCACAATTCAACTTAAATTCACCACAACAGCTTTCTAAAATTCTTTTTGAAGATCTCGGAATAAAACCGGAGAAAAAGACCAAAACGGGATATTCTACAAATATTACAGTTTTAGAATCACTGGCAAAAGAGCATGAAATTGCTAGACTTTTAATTGATTACAGACAGATCTCAAAGTTGGAATCAACTTACGTTTCTGCTCTTCCAGAGCTTATCAATCCAAAATCCGGTAGAGTGCATTCATCGTTCAATCAGACTGTTGCCTCAACCGGAAGATTATCATCTTCTAACCCAAATCTGCAGAACATTCCAATACGTACAGAAATGGGAAGAGAGATTCGAAAAGCGTTTTGTGCAAGCGATGATGAGCATGTGATATTGGCTGCAGATTACTCACAGATAGAGTTGCGAATTCTGGCGATTCTTTCTGGTGATGATAAAATGATAGATGCGTTTAATAATAAACAGGATATTCATCGTGAGACAGCTTGTATTATTTTTGATGTTCCCAAAGAGGAAGTTACTTCAGATCAACGAAGAT
This sequence comes from uncultured bacterium, assembly GCA_963981005.1. Taxonomy (GTDB): domain Bacteria; phylum Cloacimonadota; class Cloacimonadia; order Cloacimonadales; family TCS61; genus Tenebribacter. The sequence goes on from CAXCCM010000076.1 coordinate 6,359, forward strand.
ATGCGAAGATCATTAATTTTGGGCTGATGTATGGAATGGGATCTTTCCGTATCTCGCAGGAACTTGAGATTTCACGCACGGAAGCTAAGGAATTTGTAGAAAATTATTTCAATAAATTTCCAACGATTAAAGAATATTTACATTCCGGAATTCAGCAGGCAACAATAGACGGATTTGTTTCAACAATCTATGGTAGGAAGCTATTCCTGCCAAATTTATACAGCTCTAATAAAATGTTGGCAGAAGGTGCAAAACGTGTTGCTACAAATATGCCAATTCAGGGAAGCGCTGCAGATATAATAAAGGTTGCTATGATATCTTTACATAAAAGAATTAGTAATGACCCAGACATTAAAATGATAATTCAGGTTCATGATGAACTTGTTTTTGAGATTAGAAAAGATAAATTAGAAGAATCTAAAAGAATAATTATAGAAGAGATGGAAAAAGCAATACCGGAGAAATATAGAGGTATTGTTCCGCTAATTGTAGATGTTGGAATTGGGCAAAATTGGTATGAAGCGCACTGATATAATGAGGGATTAGGAATTAAAAGGAGATTATTATGAGTTTACACATTGAAGCAAAAAAGGGAGAAATAGCAGATACAATTCTTTTACCTGGAGATCCGTTAAGAGCTAAATTTGTTGCAGATAATTTTTTGGAAGATGCAGTTTGTTATAATAGAGTCCGTAATATATTTGGTTATACAGGAACGTATAAAGGCAAAAAAATTTCTGTTCAAGGAACAGGTATGGGAATCCCTTCGATGTCTATTTATGTAACTGAACTTATTAAAGATTATGGTGTGAAAAACTTAATAAGAATTGGAAGTTGCGGTGCTATAAAACCGGAAATAAACTTAAGAGATGTAATCTTAGCGGAAGGTGCATCGACTGATTCCCAAACAAATAAACTTGTTTTTAATGGAGCTGATTTTGCAGCAATTGCAAATTTTGAATTACTACTTAAAGCTTATAATGTTGTGAAAGAGAAGAAAATGAATGTTCATGTTGGGAACGTATTGTCATCTGATATTTTCTATTCTGATGATCCTGATTTTTGGAAGATCTGGGCAAAATATGGTATATTGGGAATCGATATGGAAGCAACAGCATTGTACAGCATTGCAGCGAAATATGGTGTGAAAGCTCTAACAATTCTAACAGTGAGTGACCAAATTAATCGAGGAGAGGCAGCATCAAGTGAAGAGAGACAAACAGGTTTTAGTAAAATGATAGAGATAGCTTTGGAAACGGTTAGTAAATAAATGGAGAATTTATGAAAAAGAAATACACAACTTTTGCAGTAAAGCAAACAGAAAATTTATGCAAGATACCAAGTCCGAGTGGCTTCACAAAATTAGCTACAGACTATCTTAAAAAAGAGTGTAAGAAATTGGGTTTTGTTGCCAGCTCTAGCCGAAAGAATTCTGTTCTGGTTGATATTGGCGGGAAAGGGAAACCGGTAGTTTTGGCTGCTCATGTAGATACCCTAGGTGCTATGGTTCGTTCACTAAAATCTAATGGAAGATTACGTTTTACAAAGATTGGTGGTTACCCCGAAAATAATATTGAAGCAGAGAATTGCATAATTCATACTCGCGATGGAAAAGAATATTCAGGAGCTATCCAGCTAAATAATCCAGCAGCTCATGTGAACAGAGAACTTGCCAAAGATAAACGTACTGATGAAACTATGGAAGTTGTGATCGATGAAAAAGTAAGATGTGTAAAAGATGTAGAAAAATTGGGAATATCAACAGGTGATTTTAT
>CAXCCM010000077.1:0-8050 GCA_963981005.1 uncultured bacterium
AACTTGGAAGTATAGATATTCAATTTATTTCACACTATCAATTAAATAATTGACTTAAAAAGCTAAGTAAATTTTTTTCCAATTTATGAAAAATAATAAAGCTCAGGATTTACGCAAAATAATACAATACGTTTTTTTAGGTATTACGATGGTTATTGTAATACTTCTTATAGATGGGATATTGTGCAGTGCACACGGGTTTTGTCCGTATTCTAGTGTTTGTTTTGGAGTAATGAAGTTAAATCCTGGATTCGCAAAATTGCTATATCCAATCTCAGTAATAATCGGTTTGTTAATCGTGATTACTTCCATATTTTGGGGAAGAAGATTTTGTGGATATATTTGTCCTTTTGGAACAGCTCAAGAGATTATTTATAAACTGAATCCGAGATCAAAAAAGAAAAAACCACTTCATATCCCAGTTTGGTTGCACAAACTTTTAAACAGTTTAAAATATATTATTATGTTTATTACGATTTTGGCTGCATTTCGTTCCATGCAATATGTTTATATGAAGTTTTGCCCAGTTCTGGCAGTGTCACATCCACAAAATATTACAATTGCATCTATAATTATTTTATTTGTAATTTTTATTGTTGGTTATCTTGTTAACAGATTTTGGTGCAGGTATTTGTGCCCGTATGCAGCGTTGATGAATGTGTTTCAATATATTGGAAAAATATTGCATATTAAATCTAATAGAATCCATGCCAGCGAAGAGCATTGTCTAGATTGCAGGCTTTGCTCAAAATGTTGCCCAATGCAGATAGTGATCCATGAAGAAAAACGGGTTGAGAATGTTAACTGTATTTTTTGTCTGAAATGTCTGCAAAGCTGTCCTGTTGAAAATGGAATCGTATTAGATAAAAAAAGTATGAAAAATAAGTGATTTGTGGATTGAATATTGCATTAATATAACCTATTATAAAAATGGAGAGATAAATGAAGAAAAAATGGATAATTATAAGTGGAATTATGTTGATAATTGTATTCAACGTTTTTTCACAATCAACTAACAAAATTGAATTAACGAACTATTCTGGTAAATTAAAACAGATCGGTGGTAACTGGTTTCTAAATACAGGTGAAGATATTGTAGAACTGTCGCTTGCGCCGGATGAATTCCTTAAAGAAAACGAAATCGAACTTACTTCTAAAATGGAGTTATCACTTACCGGGATTATGCAGGAAGATGAATTTATCGTGTATTCCTTAATGATTTCAGATAAAGAATTTAAGATCAGAGATGAGACTGGAGAAGCCTTGTGGAAGATTAAACCTTATTATGTAGAAGCAGATAAATGTATAGGTTGCAGGCTGTGTGTTTCTCCTTGCCCAAAAGGAGCAATTACAATGGTAAAAGGTGTTGCTGTTATTGATGCAGATAAATGTGATGGTGACGGAATATGTTTTGAAGGTGATGGTAAAAAATATAAGGGATGCCCTGTTGGTGCCATAAAGCAAGTAGAATAATTTTATTAGGATTAACAAATGAAAAAACTATTATTATTATCTTTATTTATTGGAATCATAATAATAAGCTGTACAGACACATTAGATAAAGCCACCGGAAACAATAATCAACCTCGCATAGAGTATTCATCTTGTTCAAGTTGTTTGGAATGTATTGATTTCTTCAACTGCCCTGAAGATGCAATAAAACTGGATAATCGAACTCAAACTGCTTATATCGATGCAGATCTTTGTACGGGATGTATGGACTGTATAAATCTGTTTACTTGCCCAGATGATGCGTTTACAATAAATGTTGATGATATTAAACCAGCACAGATAAATAACATTATTGCAGCTTCCGATACAATTGGGAAAATGAACATTCAATTTACTGCAACAGGAGATGACTCAACTTTTGGCAGAGCCTTTAGATATAAGCTTATTCTAAAAGATTCTTCTGATCAGATAATAGAAAATGAATTTATTCCAACATTACCACAAAATGCTGGAATCACAGAAAATTGGAATTTACAAAATTTACCTGCAAATGAGCTTGTTAAATTGGAAATTGAAGCATTGGATGAACTCGATCAAGCTTCAACTCCTGCTTATGAAGAGGTTCAAATATTGGGTGAAATTATAGATGAAGAACCGCCATCACAGATTAATAATATTGTTGTAAGTTCAATTTCTATGAATTCTTTTCAGCTTAACTGGACAGCACCTGGAGATGATGGAGATATCGGAACATCAAATTCCTATATTATTAAATTGCATACTGAAGATATTACAGATGAAAATTGGGATGGCATTGAAGAATATGAACAGAGTATCATTCCATCTGAAGCAGGAAATGAAGAAACTCTGACTATTATTGAACTTGAACCGGTTACAGAATATTTTGTTGGTATAAAAGCGGTTGATGAAGCCCAGAATATTTCATTGCTTTCTAATATTGCTCAAACTCAAACAACCGATTTGCCGGATGAAACACCACCCTCTGCTATTACAGATCTACAAGCTATTCCAACCGATGAAATAATAGAACTTACATGGACATCACCAGGTGATGATGGTTTGGATGGAACTGCCTACATCTATGAGATCAAAATAGCTGAAGAAGAGATTACGGAAGCTAATTGGGAAAATGCAGAACTTCTTGATGGTCCACCCTGGCCATTAGAAGCAGGGACTTCTCAAAATTTTATTGTTGAAGGCTTGCAACATGAAATCACTTACTATTTCGCAATTAGAGCATTTGATGAAGCTGAAAATATTTCACCAATCTCTAATGTTCCAAACACAAGCTTGATAGTTGATGTTATTTCACCATCGGATATTACAGATCTAAGTGTTTATGAAGGATCAACATCTAACTTGAGTACAATTAAAATTATGTGGACTGCACCAGGTGACAATGGATTAGAAGGAATTGCAGATCATTATGAGATAAGGTTTTCTACTTCAGAGATCACATCAGCAAACTGGGAAAGTGCTGTAGTTTTTAATAATCCTCCAGAACCGGAGATTGCAGGAACTTCCCAATATTGTTATGTGAATGTGTTGGAAGCTGCAACGATCTATTATTTTGCTATAAAAGCTTTTGATGAGAACAACAATGAAAATCAGGTTTCAAATTCACCTGCAGGGAAAATAGTATATCAAATAAATACTGCAGCATGTCACAATTGTAGTAACTGTATTTATGACTGTGATGATGATGCGATCTTGCAAGGACCAGGTTATAAATATATAGACCCAGATCTATGCGTTGCTTGCGGTGATTGTAGCTGCCCCTGGAATTTGATATATAGAGCAGTTGTTGCATATTAAGTAACTCAAATATATAGTGTTGGCTTTGCAAAATAAAATGACATATCTATCTTGTTTGAGAAAAAATCGAATAGAGCTTTGTGTGTTTTGGCAACCTAACAAAACACATTAAAAATAATTGTGTTTATGTATGAGGTAAAATGAAAATAAAGTTATTAATTGTTATAATTATTTTAGTTGCAATTTCACTTTTTGCAATTTCAAAAAGCAACATATTTGTGGAATCTAATTCTTGTGTTGGGTGTACTGATTGTATTGGAGTTTGCCCAACGAATGCAATAGAAGTTGTTGATGGGAAAGCAATTATAGATGCAGAGTTATGTATTGACTGTGAAATATGTATAACCAGCTGTACATATAAAGCGATAAGGAAAAACAAATGAAAAAAATCTGGATTTTGTTAACGCTTATTGTGATGATTCTAATTTATATTGGCTGCGATAAAGTAAGTAATCCGGAGTATAATGTAGATAAATCTGCCTGTAATTCTTGTGGAGCCTGCATTGCTATTTGTCCAATTGATGCGATTGAGATTGGTGAAGACGGTAAAGCAATAATAGATCAGACCAAATGTAATCAATGTGGTAAGTGTATTGTGATCTGCCCCGAAGATGCCATTCATTAAAGGAGATAATAATATGAGAAAAATAATTATATTATCACTATTCTTTATTTTACTTTCTCCAATATATTCATTAACAAACTGGTCACAATTCTCATTAAGATATTTTATGACAGATGCCCAGAATGATATTGAAATTGTAACAGGAGCATCTCAAGATGCTGATAAGATAAATACTGAAGGCAAATTTGGCTTGCAATATGAACATGAATTGTCAGGAAAGATAAGTGATAAGATTTCATTTAGCATTACTGATGATATTTTCTTTTCTGAGAAGAGCCATGAACGTCGTAATTCTTTCTTAACAAATGATCTGAAATTTGGCGTACTTTATAAGCATGAAACTACTTATTTAAAATTAAAATTAAACAATCGCTATTTTAACTCAGGAGAAACAAAATATTTAATTTTACCTGGAATTGCACAAAATACACAGAAGCAGATGGTTAACAGCGCGGTACTACATTTTAGGCAAAATATTGGTAAATTTAACTTCAGTTTTTATTCCAGCTTACGAGATCTAGAATATAAATATATCGTTCTGGAAGATGATGTGACTACCTTTCGTGATGATGATGATGAATTAGAAACGAGCAACGCAAGCGACTACGATAGCTATACAAATGCAAAACTTTCCTATCAAATAACCAATCATCTAACCGTATTCAGCAGGTTATATTACAAAGATGATCTTAATCAATCAAGTGTGTACGATATGAAAAGTTTGGGTGGAGGTTTTCAATATGACAACAACATTGATCTCTTTAGTTCATTTAAAGCAGAAGTTCAATATTACAATAATATTTCCGAAATAATTAATGACGAACAAGACCATAATATGGTAACACAAATTCGTTATTCAAAAAGATTTGGGAATGGTGTATCAGGGTTTGTTTCCTACATAAATCGATCATGTTACGATGAAGAAACATCAAAAGTATATAGAGTTTCTAATATGCTCAGGGTTCATGCAATGTATTCCTATTCTTTAGGAAATCTAAATAATTCATACATTTTAGCAGGAATAAAATTAAATCCTGAAAATCATGGAACACTTGGCTTTATAGAACAAAATCAGCATCTATATAAAGGATTTTATTCAACTGCAAATATAAAATATTCACTTGATCTATTTACTTCATATTCACTAAAGATGGAGTATTTTATGAGCAACTTACAGTCGATTTGGATTAAAGATGAGTTTATAGATTACTATGGTATTCATAAGCAGAATCTTATATTCATAGGCTCTACAATAATCTTTTAATAAACTAGAGGGAATGTGATTAAAACACTAGTAGAAGGCGTAATTCTTGGTTTAACAACTGGAACAGCATGTCTTGTTACCTGTTCTCCAATTTATCTTCCATACTTAATTTCAGAAGATAGAAAATTAAGTAAAAGCATATATGCAGTATTGGAAATTTCTGCTGGTAGATTTGTTTCATACTTGGCATTTGGCGCAATAGCCGGCTATACTGGTGCTCAAATTGCTTCCGTAAACCGTGAATTATTTACTTCAATTGCCTATATTTTATTGTCAGCTTATCTTGTACTTTCGGCTGTTAGAACAAATAAGAAAGCAAAAAGTTGTCATGTTCCAAAAATGGCAAGATTCACTCAAAGTGGTATTATTTTAGGAATACTTACAGGTATAAATTTCTGCCCTTCATTCCTTATTGCACTTTCTAAAGCTGTAGATCTAGGTGGAGCATTCAGTGGTATGATGCTGTTTCTTGGATTTTTCTTCGGAACATCTATCTTCCTACTTCCACTGGCATTTATAGGTCAGATCTCTAAAGTAAGCAAAATGAAAATGGTTGCCCAATATGCTTCTATACTTGTTGCGATCTGGTTTACATTTAGTGGTGTTAAGGGATTAGTTCACTATTTTGAGCATAAAAAATTGGATGCTCAACCATCTCGATTGGTTGAGGCATTTAATCCTAATATTCCATTAGCGGTTATTGCTTCTGAAGAAAATTCTACATATTTTAAAACATTACAGGATTCCCTTATAAATTATACTCCAAGTAGTGTTCATTATTTTCAATATAATAAAACTATACTTGATTCTATAAATAAGTTGTCTGAAACTGTCTTGGTTATCGATTCCTCAATTCTAAATGAGAGTTTTGATAACTATGATTATTTCCAAGTTGAACCGGACTATGATCTATCCAGAATGCTTAAATTCATGAAATTCTATACTTTTAAAACTAGAACTCATCTGCATTGGGAATTTATTGAGAAAGAAGAAGGTTCTCATAAACATTAGGAGGAACATTGAAAACCGATAGAAAAGAATTATTAAAAAGATTAACACTTGAATCAGGAATTTCCGGAAGCGAAAGTAAGATCTCTGAGATAATGAGAGAAGAATTGAATGGATATACATCTTCTAGTAAAGATAACATGGGATCAATTTGTTTTGAATATAAAGGGAAAAAAGATAGTCCGAAGATCATGTTCGTAGCACATATGGATGAGATCGGTTTTATAGTGGCAGATATTTTACCAAGTGGATTTCTAAGACTTCAAAATATTGGTGGCTGGAATCCTAATACACTTCTTTCATCTCCAGTTGATGTAATAAATTCTAAAGGGGAAAAATATCCCGGAATTATTGGTGCTGTTCCGGTACACTTTTTAAAAAACAGACAAGATGTTAAACCAGAGATCAATAGTATGTTTGTGGATATTGGAGCAATTTCAAAAGAAGATGTAGAAAATAATTTTGGAATTCAACTTGGTGATCAAATTGTACCGGTAACTAATTTCCATTATAGCGAAAAAAATAGAAGAATGTTCTCTAAAGCATTTGATGACAGATCAGGAGTTGCGGCAGTTATCGAGATAGGTAAGATACTTGCACAAACGGAACATCCAAATACTGTTTATTGTGTTGGAAGTGTGCAGGAGGAAGTTGGAACTCGTGGTGCAAGTACAATTGCAAATTATACCGATGCTGATGTATGTATTGTTTTAGAGGGTGCTCCTGCAGATGATATACCAGGAATTCCTTACACATCTCAAACAGGAGTTGGCAAAGGTGCCCATGTTCGCTTATTCGATCCTACGATGATAGTTAAAAGAGAATTAAAGGATTATATAGTTGAATGCGCTAACAATAATGAAATAAAAATTCAACTAACTGTCCGTAAAGGCGGTGGAACAGATGGCAGGCAATTTCATGTAGCAAACCGTGGAATCCCTACAATAGTCCTTGGAGTTCCGGTTCGTTATGCGCATAGTCATAACTGCATTTCATCTATGGATGATTTTGATGAACTGATGAAATTATTAACTGTGATTATAGAAAATCTAGATTCTAACAAATTACAAGAGATATTAAACTAATACTTCAATATACAGACATATAATTATTAAGTTGATTCAGCATTAAGCTGGATCAACTTATTTTTAACCCAAAAAAAAATATTTGACAAATAAAGCACAAAAATATTTGTACATACCGAACGGTCGGTTTTAAAAGAAATCGAAGTTACAGGAGGTGCAGTGGAAGTTAAAGAGAAAATCATAAAAGCAGCTCTGAGAATTTTCATGATGAAGGGCTTTGATGCTACTTCAATGAGTGATGTGGTTGCTCAAACCAAGCTTTCTAAAGGTGGAATTTATCATCATTTCAAGAACAAGAAGGATCTATTTTTGCAATGCATTGATTTCATGTTTAAAGAATTTGTAAAATGGGAAGAAGAGATGTACTCACAGGAAATGGGTATTAAAGAGATCTTACATACATATTTAAGCTCTTTAGGAGTTATTCACCAATTTGTATGTAGCATTTCAGATTCACAGGATGTGAATATTGATAATTTCTACAAATTAATGATGGATGCATTTCTGAAATTCCCCGAGATCAAGCAGAAGCATTTTCAATCTCATGAGAGGAATATGAAAAACCTGGTGAAAATGTTAGAATCTGCTAAAGAGGCAGGCGTGATTAAGTCAGGAGTAGATTGTTCAACACTTGGTTTTATGATCAATGCTCTGGCAGAAGGTACAATTATGTATCATATATTAAACGAGAAAATTAATCTAGAAGAAGTAGGGAATAAACTTTTCACAACATTGTGGAATGGTATTTCAACTGAAAATGAAATATAAAATAAAGAGGTT
>CAXCCM010000078.1:0-8029 GCA_963981005.1 uncultured bacterium
ACTTAACAGTTTTAAGAGATAAGCAACCAGAAGATACTCAACAATTAAGATATTTCAGTTCAACTGAAGAAGTGATCTTTGCTTATGAGCAAGAAGATCATCTGAAAAATCAGAAAGGTAAAATATCTAAGGATGTTGAACTCGACCTTTATACGTGGATCAATATTCTTATTGATGGACAGATCATCACTACAACCGTTGGACGTGTAATATTTAATCAGATATTACCTCCTGAACTTCCATTTAAGAATTATACTTTCACTAAAGGGAAGCTGAATGATCTTTCAATGGAATGTTATGAAACTATTGGCCAGGTTAGAACAGCAGGATTTCTTGATAACATCAAAGATCTTGGGTTTAAATATGCAACAAAAGCTGGTATTACATTTAGTTCAAGCGATGTAATTTCACCTAAAGATAAGACTAAATTTATTACAAAAACAGAAAAAGAAGTAGCAACAATTATTGCTAGCTATATGAATGGTGAGATCACCGAAACAGAACGTTATAACCGTGTTATTGATAAATGGAAATTAACTACTGAGAAAGTTACCGACCTTCTTATGAAGGAATTGGAAGCTGATCAGGGTGGTTTTAATTCGATTAACATGATGTATCTTTCTGGTGCTCGTGGTGGTAAAGATCAGATCAAACAGCTTGGTGCACTTCGTGGATTAATGGACAAGCCTTCACGTGGTACTTCCGAAAGTGTAGCAGAAGTTATTGAAACTCCTATTAAATCTAACTTTAAGGAAGGACTTACCGTTCTTGAATATTTCATTTCTACTCACGGTGCTCGTAAGGGACTGGCAGATACAGCTCTTAAAACTGCTGATGCCGGATACCTCACTAGACGTCTTGTTGATGTGGCTCAGAATGCTGTGATAACAAGTGAAGATTGTGGATCTATTGAAGGTATTTCAGTGAGCGCTCTTAAAGAGGGACTAGAAACCGTAGAGCCTCTCTATGAAAGAATCAAGGGTAGAACGACTGCAGAGGACATTATTGATCCTGTTACAGATAAAATCATTGTGAATGCAAATTCTGAGATCACAAATGAGATGGCCCAAACTATCCAGAATCATGGTATCAATTCCGTAAGGATCAGATCAGTATTGACCTGTGAATCTGAAAATGGAATTTGTGCTAAGTGTTACGGTAGAAATCTTGGAAATAACAAGTCTTCTACAATTGGTGAGCCTGTTGGAGTAATCGCTGCTCAAAGTATTGGTGAACCAGGTACTCAGCTTACACTTCGTACTTTCCATATTGGTGGAACTACAAGTACAGACGTGGATCTGGCAGAAGTTGCTTCAAACTCAGACGGTATAATCAAATTTGAGAAGATGAATACTGTAACCAACCGAAGCGAAGAGCTTATCTCAAGTGGATACTTTGGTAAGATCAAGGTAATGAGCGAAGAAGATGGCTCTGAACTTGAGTCATATAAAGTAGAATATGCTGCTACAATATTTGTACAGGACGGTCAGAAAATAGTTAACAACACTAAGCTATTCAGCTGGGACCATTATAATAATCCTCTTATTGCTCCTGCAAAAGGTGAATTAAAATTCGAGCACTTTATTAAAGATATTACTTACAAAGAAGAATTTAATGAACTCACCGGTTCTAGAGAGATCACAATTATCGAATCAAAAGATCGTAAACTTCAAGCCCAGTTCAAGATCATTCCAAAAAAAGGGAAAGAGATTCTTGTACCGATCCCATCGGGATTGAAAGTTGAAGTTGAAGATGGTATTTATGTATATCCTGGTGATGTGCTTGGAAAATCATCTCGTATTACTGTAAAACAAAGTGATATTACTGGTGGATTGCCTAGAGTACAAGATCTCTTTGAAGCACGTGTACCAAAAGAAAAAGCTGTTCTATCAGAAATTGCTGGTCTAGTTTCTATTGGTGACCTTTCAAAATCTGGTCGTGTTATCTATATAAATGCTGGAGAAGAGACAGAGAAAAAATATATTATTCCTCCTGGAAAAAGGATCGTTGTTCATGAAGGTGATACAGTAGAAAGTGGTGACGCTTTATCTAGTGGTCCGCTTGACCCACACGACATTCTTAAAGCAAAAGGTATTACTGCTGCACAGATGCTTATTGTAAATGAGATCCAGGAAGTTTATAGAAAACAGGGTGTTAAAATCGATGATAAACATATCGGTGTTATCATTCGTCAAATGTTTAAAAAAGTAAAAATTCTCAATCCAGGACATACAATGTTCTTGGAAGGTGAGATCGTAGCTAGAAATCAAGTAAATAAGGAAAACAAGCGCATCGAAGAGGAGGGTGGCGAAGGAGCTACCTTTGAGCAACTTCTTCTGGGTATTACAAAAGCTTCGCTGTTAACAGACAGCTGGCTTTCTGCAGCTTCGTTCCAAGAGACCACAAAAGTACTAACACAATCTTCTATTGAAGGTAGAGTTGATAACCTTGAAGGTCTTAAAGAAAGTATTATTATCGGTCATAGAATTCCGATAGGTACAGGAACCAAGTTCTATAATAACCAGGTTAAGAAAGCAATTGATGAAGGTAAATCAGTTACCGAAATCATACAAGAATTTGCTCATCACGAAAAGGAAGAGTCGCTTGATGATATCCTTGATTTCTAATAAATAAACGGAGGAAAAAGTGCCAACAATTAATCAGTTGATACGTAAAGGCAGAAAGAAGATCGAGAAGAAGAAGCAAAATAGAGCTCTCGGTTCCTGCCCACAAAGAAGAGGTGTGTGTACTAGAGTTTACACAACCACACCAAAAAAGCCGAATTCAGCTCTTCGTAAAGTTGCCAGAGTGCGTCTTACAAATGGAGCAGAAGTAACAGTTTATATTCCTGGAGAAGGTCATAACCTTCAGGAACACAGTATCGTTCTCGTTCGTGGTGGAAGAGTTAAAGACTTGCCAGGTGTTAGATACCATATAGTTCGTGGTGCTCTTGATACAGCAGGTGTTGATGGTCGTATTCAATCTCGTTCGAAATATGGAACGAAGAGACCGAAGAATTAGGAGGATGTAGATGTCAAGAAGACGAAAGGCAATTGAAAGAGAAATATATCCTGATCCAAAATATAAAAGTATTGTACTAAGTAAATTTATCAATGCTGTTATGAAAGAAGGTAAAAAGAGTTTAGCTGAAAAAATCGTTTATGGTGCATTGGAAATTATTGAAAAAAAGACCGGTGAACCTGCATTAGACGTATTTATTACTGCTGTAGATAATGTTAGACCTCTTATTAAAGTGGTTTCACGACGAATCGGTGGATCAAACTATCAGGTTCCTACAGAAGTTAATAAGAAGAATGCACAAGCAATGGCTTATAGATGGGTAATTTCTTTTGCAAGAAATAGAGCTGAGAAAACTATGGTTGAACGCCTTGCTGGTGAACTATTAGCTGCTTATAAAAAAGAAGGTGCAAGTATCAAGCGCCGTGAAGATGTTCATAAAATGGCGGAAGCGAATAAAGCATTTGCTCATTTTAGAGTTTAAAGAAAAAATCGCATTATGTCAAAAAATAAGGATTTATCTGGAATACGTAATATTGGCATAATGGCTCATATTGATGCCGGTAAAACAACAACGTCCGAAAGGATTTTGTTCTATACCGGCATTATTCATAGAATGGGTGAAGTTCATGATGGTAACGCCGTTATGGACTGGATGGCTCAAGAAAAAGAGCGTGGCATCACCATTACTTCTGCTGTTACTACCTGTTTTTGGAAAAATAAACAGATAAACATTATTGATACTCCAGGTCATGTTGATTTTACAGCTGAAGTTGAAAGATCCTTACGAGTTTTAGATGGAGCTATCGGAGTATTCTGTGCCGTAGGTGGAGTTGAACCACAATCAGAAACAGTTTGGCATCAAGCCGATAGATATAAAGTACCCCGCATTGCATTCATCAATAAAATGGATAGATCGGGAGCTGATTATGAACATGTGATAGATATGATCAAGGATCGTCTTACAAATAATGCATTAGCAGTCCAGCTACCGATTGGTCAGGAAGATAGCTTTGAGGGGATAATTGATCTGATAAGCATGAAGGCTGTCTATTTTGATCAAGAAACAATGGGATTGAAGTATCACACAAAGAAGATTCCTAGTGAATTATTAGAGACTGCTGAGAGTATGCGCAACAATTTGCTGGAACACATCTCAGAATTTGATGATAATCTTATGGAAAAATATCTTGAAGATGGTGAGATCACTAATGCAGAGATAATTTCAGCAATACGCACAGGTGTTATTAAGCATCAATTTGTACCGGTATTATGCGGTTCTTCTCTTAAGAATAAGGGAGTACAGCTTCTATTGGATGCTATAAATGATTATCTCCCATCACCTTTAGATGTCCCTCCTGCTGTAGGCACAGAGGTAGATAGCGAAAAAGAAATTCTTGTTCATGCTGATCCTAATAAGCCGTTTTCAGCCTTAGCTTTTAAGGTTCAGGTTGATAAATTTGTAGGAAAACTAATCTATCTCAGGGTCTATTCTGGCTCCATAAAGCGAGGTGATCCAATTGTTAACCAGACAACAGGTAAGAAGGAGCGCGTCTCCCGAGTACTGCAAGTACATTCCAATAAGAAGAAAGATATTTTTGATCTTCAGGCTGGTGATATAGCTGCATTGGTGGGACCTAAAAATATTCAAACTGGTGATACACTTACATCCGGTGATCTGAGTCTATTTCTTGCACCTATCACATTCCCCGATTCGGTGATTTCTATTGCTATTGAACCAAAAACTAAAGCAGATAAGGATAATCTGGATATCTCTTTGAGAAAACTGGAAGAGGAAGATCCAACTTTTAGGGTATCTCAGCATAAAGATACAGGGCAAACCCTTATTTCCGGTATGGGAGAGTTGCATCTTGAGATCATTATCGACAGGCTTAAAAGAGAATTCAATGGTCATGCTAATGTTGGAAATCCACAAGTTGCATATCGAGAAAGCATAAAGAATGCTGTAACTGCACACGGTGAATTTATTCGTGAAATGAATGGGAAAGGACATTATGCCGTTGTAAATTTGAAGCTCTCTCCACTTGAGTTAGATGATCTTAAACCTGGTGAAAAGAATAGATTTATCAATTCAGCTGAGCCAGATGTCATTCCTAAAGAGTACTTAAAAGCAATTCAGAGCAGCTCACTTAATGCTTGCCTTGATGGTCCTTTAATGAGCAGCCCAATTGAACGTGTGAGAATTGAGCTTACAGGTGGAAAGTTTAATGAAGTTGATTCCAGAGAAACAGCATTTAGTATTGCATCTTCGATTGCTGTTAATAATGGGCTTAGAAAAGCAAAAGCTGTAATTATGGAACCAATTATGTTGATAAGCATAATATCTCCTGAGGATTTTGTGGGTGAGATAATCGGAGATATAAATTCAAAACGCGGCAGGATCGAGAATATTAGAAACTTAAGTCTTAAACAGGAGATCACAGCTCAGGTACCTATGAGTGAACTATTTAGTTATTCTACCAGATTACGTTCAATATCTCAAGGAAGAGCCGATTATACTATGGAATATTTGAAACACGAGAAAACTCCTGCAAATATTCAGGAAAAAATATTGAAAAAAGTTAGAGGCTTTTAACAGATTATTACTATTTCAAAAGGTTTTTACTGGTTCATTCTGCAGAGTGAGCCTATTATTTTATATGGGAGATGATTTTGAAGACCTGGACAATTTCAAAACTATTAGAGTGGGCAACTAAGGAACTTAATAACTCTGGAATCAGCAGTCCAAAACAAAATGTTGAAACAATTCTTGCCCATACTCTAAATATTAAACGACTCGATATTTATCTGCAATTAGAAAGAAAGTTTTCAGGGAAAAAACTAGAAATTGTATTTAATATAATCTCCCGAAGAAAAGATAAAGAACCTCTTCAATACATATTAGGTGAAACAGAATTTTACGGCTACACAATTAAAGTTGATAAAAGTGTACTTATACCACGTCCTGAAACTGAGTTACTTGTAGAAAGAATAATAGCTGAAGAAAATGACATAAAAAATATTCTGGAGATAGGAACAGGTTCTGGAGCTTTAGTAATTGCATTAGCAAAAAAAATGAATGGCATAGTGATTGATGCAACTGACATCTCAGAGGATGCATTGCGTATAGCTGAACAGAATACAATATTAAATCAGGTTGATATTAATATTTTCAAATCGGATATCTTTGATAATGTTTTAAATAAATATGATCTCATTATTTCTAATCCTCCATATATTTCTCTAACAGATTATGAAGAGCTTCCTGTTGAGATAAAGGATTTTGAACCAAAATCTGCTCTTCTGGCAGATGATAATGGCTTGTTCTTTTATAATAAAATCCTGCAAAAAGCAAAAGATCATTTGACGGAATCTGGTAAAATATATTTTGAAATAGGTTATGATCAGGCAAAAAAGATAACTGAAATTGCTAAGAAGAACCGATTTAGTAATATTAAAGTTTTTAAAGATCTGAACGGTTTTGACCGGATCGTTAGAATAATTAATTAATGAGGATTTATGGATAAATTTATAATAACCGGTGGTAATAAATTAGCAGGTAATGTTAAAATAAGCGGTGCTAAGAATGCAATTCTTCCAATTATGACAGCAGCACTTTTGGCAAAAGGAAAATCAATCTTTCACAATGTTCCCCACCTGAATGACATTAAGATGATGGCACATGTATTAAGAGTTTTAGGGGCACGTGTAGAATATGAAAATGAGACATTAAGCATAGATACTACCCATGCTGATTATTATGAGGCTCCATACGAACTGGTAAGCAAAATGCGCGCATCAATTTACGTTTTGGGTCCTCTTTTAGCTCGTTGTGGTAAAGCCAGAGTATCATTCCCAGGTGGTTGTGCTATCGGTACGCGTCCTGTAGATCTGCATCTAAAAGTTATGGAAGCACTCGGTGCTGAGATCGAAATAGATCATGGCTACATAAATGCTGTTTGCAAAGATCTGAAGGGAGCAAAAATAAGATTTGAAAAAGTGAGTGTGGGAGCAACTGCAAATGCTATTATGGCTGCTGTTCTTGCTAATGGAATTACAGATCTTTACAATGTTGCAAAAGAGCCTGAAATTGGAGATCTTATTAATTGCTTAATATTAATGGGAGCTAAAATTGATGGGAAGGATACAAGTCATCTTCAGATAACCGGAGTAGAAGAGTTACTCCCAATAGAAACTGAGATGATGCCAGATAGAATTGAAGCTGGAACATTTTTGATAGCTGGAGCGATAACAGGAAGCAGAATTTCAATCTCTAATTGTGTTCCTGAACATATTCAATCACTTATAGACAGATTAGTACAGGCAGGTTGCAAATTGAATATAGAAGAGAAACGAATTGAGATCATACCTCCAAAAAAGATACTTCCAGTAGATATTGTCACCTATCCATATCCCGATTTCCCTACAGATCTGCAAGCTCAATTCATGGCTCTTATGTGTTTAGCTGAGGGTGAATCTAGAATTGAAGATACAATTTTCCCTGATAGATTGATGCATGTTGCTGAACTTAATAGACTAGATGCAGATATATCGTTGGAAAAACATGTAGCAATTGTAAATGGTGTGAACTCATTAAGTGGTGCAATGGTGATGGCAACAGATCTTAGAGCCAGTGCTGCTCTTGTTTTGGCAGGACTCGCCGCAGATGGTGAAACAACAATCTCCAGAATCTATCACATTGATAGAGGTTATGATAAAATTGAAGCAAAATTGCAAAAACTCGGTGCTGATATAAAAAGGATAAAAGGATAATATTTAAGTAAGCAAGAATAAATAGATCCATCTTGTATTTTAGACAAATAATAAACGTTAGAGAATTTTACCATACATCATTTCATATTATAAATTATGCAGTAAACTGTGAGCATATTTTTGCTGAGTTAGCATTACATAATGCATGACCACTTCAGCATAATTATCTGTTTAAGCTAACTTTAGGGATATACCAAACCATAAGGCAATTCATTGTGAATTCCAATTAGTAGGCAGT
>CAXCCM010000079.1:0-8012 GCA_963981005.1 uncultured bacterium
GTGGGCAAACATCGGTGCTATTACTGGAGTTGGTTTAGCTATCGCTATAGCACCAGAAGATGACTATGGATTAGCACCTTTAGCATTTGGTCTTTTAGGTACAACTGTTGGAATTATCGGTGGGCCAATTTATGGTATTATTTATGGTTACGAATTAGAAGAACACAAGAAGAAGAATACAGACTTCCATACAAAAAGATACCGAATTGGAAATGAATTTAGTAATGCTATATCACTTACTAAAGTTGCAAGTATGAACCCTAAATATTTTATAAATCTTCAGACATTTTCCTCCGATAAATATTTTCCTACTGAATATAGAGTAGGAGTTATGAGAAAAGAATGGACTAACGAAGATGAGGATTATGACATGGAAGGATACACTCATCGGCATTTTGCAGAAGAAATAAAGATTGATTTTAATGTTTTATTTAATTCAAATAAGCGATTTATAATCTTTTTCTATGGTGGAGGTATTGGTTATTCTTGGGGAGAGAACAGAGACACTTATCATCCTGATGATATTCATGACGATTGGATACACATGAATACACAACTTGAAGGGATATTTATTCATCCGATTGCAGGGATCTCAATAAATTTTGCTGATTTCTTCTTCGGAAGATTTGAAATTGATTATGAGCTTTCAACCTTTTTCTATAAAGCACGCGATTATAATGACTATCCTTACGCTGGGAATGCACATATCAGTTTTAGCTTTGGAACTTACTTATTTTAAACTCTGAGCAGGAAGTTGAAGGATAAACTAATAAATTATATCAAAGGAGTATACAATGAACGATAAAGGAATAAATAATTTAAGCATCCAAACTCGAGTTGAAGAACTAAATGATTTTGCACTTCTTTATAAAAAGTTTGGAAGCCTTGCATTTAGAGTAATACAAAAAAGCAACTTCTATTCAGGTTTTTCAATTGGAATGGAAAGAATAATAAAACTACTTAAAGAAGAGAAACTCAATATCAAAGCTTTCCAGCAAAATCCGGTAGAAGGAGTTCGTGAATTTCTGCATGGATATTTTACTGATCGTGGTGGAAACATGCCGGATATCTGGGCAGAAGGAAATACAGTTTACTTAGAAACCAAGATTTGTAAAAACTGCCTGACAATTGAAGCAGAAAAGCAGGCAGAACAATGTCATGAGGATGTTTGTGCAATTTATTGCCGCACATTTGCAAAAGGTATTGTCTCAATTCTAGAAGATTTCTTCCCGGAAATTGTTATTAATTTCTATAATGTTAGTTCACGAAGAGATAGTAAAGATAGTGATTGCAGAGAAGCATTTCAAGTACTTTCTCCAAAACGGATTGAGAACCCAATTACAGGTATCTAAAAATCCGGTGTTAAACTGATATAATAAGCAGGTTTACTGAAATTCACAAGATCCGTATTCCAGGCTACATCAAATTTTACTACAAAATAACCCAAGTTAATTCTTGGACCAAATCCTACAGACATTTTCAAATCTTCAAGCTTACCATTATCTGCTAATTTAAGATTATAGTTATCATCCCAAATACTTCCAGCATCAACAAATGCACTTCCTCGAATTTGGTAAAAATATAGCGGGAAAGGAAAAGACATTTGCAGGTTATCAATAAATGGATACCTAAGTTCAGCTGAAACAACAAATTTATTGTTACCAAGATAATCTTCACTAAGTCCGCGAACACCATTATAATAATCCATTGAGAATTTTTGGTTAGTGTCTCCTTGAATAGTCCCACCACTAAACCTAAAAGCAAAGGCATATCTTTTTGCGAAGAAGAGATATTTACGAAGATCAGTATAAACAACTGTGTAATCTTCTTTTGTAGAGAAACTGTGATTTAAAAGTAATGCTTTTCGCGAACCTGATACAGGACCAACACTTCCATAAATTGCATTATCATGAACCAAAGTAATTTGTGGAGCATAAATATATTCAGTATCTTCAGTTTCTAACCCATAATAATCTGCAAATTCAGGTCTCAAATATTCAATGATCCAATCATTTCCATTCCACCAATCACGCTTTAATATTTTTGTAGAGATTATATTCTCAAGATCTAGTCTCCAAAATTTATTAAATGGATAACGCAAAATGGAATAAGCACCAAAATGATATTCACGTTCTCTCATAAAATCATCAGTATTATAAAAATCTGTCCAATATACCCACTCATCACTTAAGTAGAATCCACCATAACCATGATCTATTCTACCCTTTAGATTCATATAAGTAAGTACAACATCCGAAGCACTTAAGTCTCCAGTAATTCCTAACTGAACTCCAACTGCATGATTTCCCATTAGATCCGATAAACCAAATTGAAGTTGTGCGTATGTTCCACTAGAAGGTGAGTATGCAGCTCCACCCCAAAGATAATCTAGTGCAAATTTTGGTTTATACGGTGAGCTGGTTGGTTCTTTCTGCTCAGTTGGTTTCTTGTCTAGATCCTTATTATAAGCTTTATTCAGACTATCAATATGTGTAAAATTCCCAATATCTATTTTTGTAATACTACGTGAATATTCAGGCAATTCCTTCTTAAATTTCTTCTTCTGTTTGCCATAAACATTGTATCTTTCAAGTTCAAATTTATCATAAAAATCATCAATAAATTCAAATTCAATCGGTTTGGAATATTCTGTGTATTCCAAATTATCAAGAGGATTTGATAAAGAATAAACATCCCATCCACCATTGTAAAATGCAGAAAAAATAAGTTCGCTGTTATCAATAGAAATATCCGGCGCAAATATTCCCCCATGAACATTGGTGATCTTTGCCCTCATTCCATTTGTTACATTAATTATATCACAGTTAGATGCGGTCTCACTCTCACTTACAAAAATTATATTCTCACCTGCTTTGTCCCAAATTGGAAAACTATTGTTCGTTAGATCATGTGTAACTTGAAAGAAATTTTCTTGGCTTAGGTCATAATAAAAAATATCTGTTGAAAGTTTGCTGAATATTTGGTTAGCATAAGCATCTTCATTAAATGTTCGCTCGGAAGTAAAAGTAATTTTAGAATCATCCGGTGACCAATGAGGTTGACTATCGAAGTATTGATCATCGGTTATTGTGGTAATTTCATCTGTGATAAGATCGTAAATATATATATCACTTTTCAAATCTTTCTGGCCCGAAAATACAATTCTATTCCCATCATTAGAAACATCAATTTCAAAGATTGCATCGAATTCCGAGAATTCCAATTCACGTGAAGATTTACCTGATTTAACATCTATAATATATAATTTATCTGCAAATGAAGTTTTAGATACTATTGCGTATTTTTCTCCACCTGGGAACCAGGCAAGATTGTTACGCAAATAATGAAATTCCTCAAAATCTCCCGTTGACTCTCCACTTAAAATTTTCTTATTTTTTTTAAGCCCTAGAATCGAACCTTTCCAAATATCAGTTTTAAGATTTCTGTTAGAAAAATAGATATACTCATTACCATCTGGAGAAAAACGAGGCGCGTAATTAAGTGATGATCCCTCTTTCTCATGTTTTGTCATTTTTAAGAATACTTCTTGTGGAATATTGTATTCTGCAAATTGAGGATAATATTTTCTTTTAAGATAGTTCTTCCAACGAAGTTGAACTTGTTCAAAATCTTCATCAAAGATCTTTTTAAATGCAGTATCAGAATTCTTATTATATCGTATCGCGTAGAAGAGCTCCATAACTTTGTTTCTGCCATAAACTTCATCTACAAATACAAGAAATGATTCACCTAATCTGTAAGCATAATATCCACCAATCATTCCTAAATTTCCAATTTTATCGTTAATTAGAAGATCTATAACAAACATATTATTATAAACTGATTCTCCATGAACTGCTTCAAATTCTGGTAATCCTTCCTGAAACCAAAATGGCAGCATGTTCAAAGTGAGCATTTTGCTTCTATTCTTGTTCATTTCATTTACATAAGCATGTGTTAATTCGTGTGTTAATACTTCTTCAAATTTTTTATAATCACCGTCAAAAGGAACAGCAACTTTATTATGAGCAGTCTCTGTAAAACCTCCGACACCTTCACCCAAAAGTGCTCCAATAACATTGGTAGCTTCAAAATCATCGTGCGATTTATATAAAATTATTGGGATTCTACTCATTATGGGTTTTTGAAAATCTTTCTTAATATGATAATAAGCTTCTTCAGCAATAAGAACAGCAAGCTTTCCAAACTCTTTATTATGGCTTGGGTAATATATATCAAAATGAAGCGACTCGATCATTTCCCATTCCAACTTAGAGTTCTGAATTTTGTTCTTACCAAAATTGTATGAAAATAGTTGTATAGAAACGAGTATCATCAAAATTATTAGAACTAGTTTTTTCATTTATTCTCCTAAAGAATCTTAATGTTGAAATATCTTTTGGGATTATCTTTAATATCTTTTAGCAATGAATCAAGTCTAGCAGATGAGCGCATTAGATTTTCGTATAGTGCTTCATCATTCATGAGTTTATTAATTGTATTTTTTTCGTTTTGCATTTTATCTGTAATTTTACGAATACTGGTTGAAGTATCTTTAATATCATCTAGCGTTGAATTAACTGATGCAATAACTTCTGATGATCTCTCTAAAGAGTTTGAAATACTCTCTTCATTCGTTGTAACAAGTTTATTTAGTTTTGCAGTAAGTTGATTTGCATTCTGAATTAGTTTTTCAAATTCCTCTGTGTTTTTATCTAGGCTTTTGTTTATCTTGCCTATTACCATTTGAGTTGTGTCTATCACCGAATCTAATTGCATTACAAAATTACCATCTCCTGCAATTTTATCTATTATCATTTGGAAATCTACAACTACGCTGCTTAACTCAGAAACAAGTTTCATCAAACCGTATCTTTTCTCTCCATTCTGGATAAGAGAAAGATCGAGTTCTTCACCAATAGTTGATGGAATGATCTCAACCTGAACATCACCCATTAAATTAGATTCAATTACAGAAAATTGAGTACCCTGTTTTAATGAAAAATCTATCTTCACTTGCATATCAATGACAACCCCATCCTGAGCTACTTCAATTTTTTTAACTCTTCCCTTTTTTACTCCACTTACCGTTACACTACTGCCAACTTCAATATTTCCGGCGTTATGAAACTTTACTTTCACAATCGTCATGTTCTTACTTTGCAAAGCCTCGGTGAACCACATATAGGAAGCTATAAAAATAAAAATGGCCATTATTGTAAATAACCCAACTTTAAATTCTGTATTTTTTTTATTTTGATAAAATTTCATATTTTATTCCTTAATTTACAAATCCTTTTATTATTTTTCTTTCATCAGTAATAAAATCACTATATGTTCCGTCAAAAACTATTTTTTTTTCATGGATCATCATAATGTGTCCTTTTATTTTTCGGATGCAATCCATGTCATGAGTAATAATAACTGAAGCTATATTATATTGATCTTGTAATTTTAAAATGAGGTTAGAGATCTCATTAGCGATGATGGGATCTAGCCCTGTTGTAGGCTCATCATAAATTATATATTTTGGTTTAAGAATTATTGCTCTTGCCAGAGCTACCCTCTTCTTCATACCACCACTTAACTCTGAAGGCATTTTAGTTAGAACATCTTTAAGCCCTACCAGCTCTAACTTATCTGTAACTTCTTCTAATATTTCTGCTTCCGAAAGTTCTGTATGTTCAATAAGTGGAAGCGCCACATTCTGATATACATTTAAAGAATCTAGTAATGCAGAACCCTGAAAAAGCATGGCCATCATCTTTCTGGTTTCATTTAGCTCAGGTTTATTTAAAGTATAAATATTCTTCTCATCAATAATAATAGAGCCTTCATCCGGCTCAATAAGGCCTTCAATACATTTCATTAATACGCTTTTACCTGTTCCGCTCTGTCCTACAATTATTGTTATCTTATTTTCTGATATTGTGAAATTAATATTTTTTAATATTTCTTGATCACTAAAACTAATCGAAAGATTCTTTATTTCTATCATTAATTTATCCCACGTTAATTAATCTTAACTTCTATACCGTCATATTTTTTAGAAATGGGATTTAAATGTAAATACTTTTTCTCTAGATTTTCATCACTTTTTACATATACTCGTACATAATGATCTGAAAGGGCTGTCCAATGATCATCTATTTTTTGCTCAATTACACCTTTCAGCTTGATATTATTATTCAATATAAAATCTGTATATTCAGCAAGTTTAACATTAGAGATCGAGATCAGTTCATTGCTTCTGTGTTTAATAATATTTCCATTTACATGACCTTTCATTTTCTCTGCACGAGTTCCAGATCGCTTTGAATATGAAAAAACATGGAGATATGTAAATTTTAAATTTGAAAGGAAATTATGTGTTTTTTGGAAAAATTCCTCTGTTTCTCCCGGAAGTCCAGCTATCACATCGATACCAATTGCAACATCTGGAAATATTTTTCTTATTTTATCAATAGTATTTTGGAATTGTTCTGTTGAGTAACGCCGTCCCATTTCTTCAAGTAATTCATCGCACCCAGCCTGAAGCGGAATATGAAAATGATGGCAAATTTTGTTACTTTTTGTGAAATATTCTAATAACTCTTTTGTAAAAAGTTGAGGTTCAATAGAGCTTAACCTTATCAGATCAACACCATTAATTTTTTCTATTTCATACAACAATTTTGCCAGTGAATAATCTGCTTCTACGCCATACAGACCAAGATTTATACCACCAAGTACAAATTCATTATAACCTTTATCTACTAGTTTTTCAATTTGATCGAGAATATTTTTTTTACTTCTACTTCTGGAACGACCTCTGGCATAAGGAATCGCACAATAGGCGCAAAAGTAATCACATCCATCTTGAACCTTGATAAATGCTCTGGTTTTATCCAACATCTTAGTTGTAGAGATCTCATCAAAATTGTGTTGGTCTTTTATATCTTTAAATAGATCATCATCAGTATTCAATTTTTCAAATATTCTACTTTTACTATTATTATCAACTATCAGATCAACTTCACCCAACTCTTCTATCTCTTCTTTCTTTCTTTGAGAATAACATCCTGTAACTACAACTTTTATTGAAGGGTTTTTCTGCTTCTGAGCCAACGCTTTTCGAATTGCATTTCTACTTTTATAATCAGTTCTATTTGTTACCGTACAGGTATTAATTATATAAATATTAGCAGGTTTAACAAATTCGGTAGTTTTATAACCTGCCTGAGTAAATTCATCCACAATACAAGAAGTTTCGTATTGATTTACTTTACAGCCAAATGTAATTGAAGCAACTTTTTTCATATATATTAACCTAATTTGTATTGTCATGCTGAGTTTATCGAAGCATTTGGTAATACTTTAAATTAGGCCCAACCCTTCGAAAGGCTCAGGGTGACAAGTTTATTATTATTCTAGCAGTATTAGATTCCTGCTACCGATAAGTATATTATCATTTAAGTTTTATCCTTAATTATAATCTTCAATGCTAATTCATCCAATTGTTTTTGTGAAACAACAGCTGGAGATTCACTCATCAGATCTGTAGCTTGAAGTGTTTTGGGGAATGCGATCACGTCACGAATTGATTGTGCACCACTCATTATCATAACCATCCTGTCAATTCCAGGTGCTATCCCACCATGAGGAGGAGTTCCATATTTAAGCGCATTTAGGAAGAACCCAAATTTTTCTTCCAGTTCCTCTTCAGAGAATCCTAATACTTCAAAAATCTTCTTTTGAATATCAAGTCTGTGACAACGAATACTACCGGAAGAAAGTTCTAACCCATTACAAACCAGATCATAAAGTTGACCTTCTATCTTCTCATACTCACCTGTTTCAAAATACTCGAGATGCTCCTCTTTTGGTAATGTGAACATGTGATGTGCAGTTTCCCAACGCTTTTCATCATCGTTATATTCAAATAGTGGGAAATCTGTGATCCATAATAAATTGAATTGCTTTGGATCGAATAATTCAAGTTCCTTACCAAGATAATTTCTAATCTCAGAAAG
>CAXCCM010000080.1:0-7978 GCA_963981005.1 uncultured bacterium
AAACCTTTTTCTAATTTACTCATTCTGATAACTTCTCTTCAATTTGTTGTTTTTCATAAATATCTGCATAAATTCCATTTAAGGTTAGAAGCTGCTTATGATTTCCTTCCTCTTCAATTTTTCCTTCGTTCAATACAATTATTTTATCGGCATGTTGAATTGAAGAGATACGATGCGAAATTATGATCGTAGTTTTGTCCTTTCTCATTTTTATCAGATCATCCAGAATGCTTTTTTCAGTTTTTGTATCCACAGCCGAAAGTGCATCATCCAGAATTAAAATATTGGGGTCAGTAAGGAGTGCTCTGGCAATTGCCAACCTTTGTTTTTGCCCACCAGAAAGTGTAACGCCACGCTCTCCGATCACTGTATCAAATCCATTTTCAAATTCAATTATTGAGCTGTGAACCTTTGCTTTTTTAGTTACTTCTACTATCTCTTCTCGTGTTGCTTTATTTTTACCTAAACTTATGTTATTTGCCACAGTATCAGAAAACAAGAAGATCTCCTGCGGAACCATTACTAGGTTGGATCGTAAAGTTTCCAGCGGTACTTTATAGATGTCATTATCATCAAAATAAATTGAGTTTTCCGGTGGATTGTAAACTCGCGAAAGAAGATCAATAACCGTTGTTTTCCCACAACCAGTTCTACCAACTATTGCTAAAGTCTTTCCAGCTTCTATCTCAAATGAAATCCCCTTGAAGATCTTCGGAGTGTCATCATTGTAGCTAAATTCCAAATTCTTAAAAGAGATCTTTCCTTTTAACGAATCAATGTTTTCATTAATATCTTTATCAACAATTTCCGGATCAACTCCTAAAATTGAGTTTAATCTTTTTAGAGATGCGGTTCCTCGTTGGAACAAATTCACTATCCAGCCTACTGCGATCATCGGCCAAACGAGCATTCCCAAATATTGGAAGAAAGCAACGAACTCTCCCATTGAAATATCCTTTAGAATTGCAGCTTGTCCACCATATATCAGTACGATTCCCATGCATACATTTATTAGTAGGAACATAGCGGGATGGAAGAGAGCAAATA
Organism: uncultured bacterium; assembly: GCA_963981005.1. Taxonomy (GTDB): domain Bacteria; phylum Cloacimonadota; class Cloacimonadia; order Cloacimonadales; family TCS61; genus Tenebribacter. The sequence goes on from CAXCCM010000080.1 coordinate 1,048, forward strand.
TCTTTACCAGGCCAATATTTTCATCCATATAATCACGTGCTGAAACTGACATTTTCTCCAGTTCCGCCTCTTCCTGAACAAATGCTTTTACAACTCGAATGCCGGAAATACTCTCTTGAACAATACCCGACATAGAGGCGAATGTTTTTTGAACTTTGCTGAAACGTTTATGGATCTTCTTGCCAAAAACTATAATAATTATGCTGAGAAAAGGTGCAGGTAAAATAGCCAATAAAGTAAGTTTCAAGCTTATATCAATCATAAAAATTAGTGATGCTACAGCAATTACAATTATATCTGCTCCTATCACAAATCCAAAAGCAAGCAGCATACGAATTGCATTCATGTCATTTGTAGCATAAGCCATCAGGTCACCGGTTTTAGTTTTATTGTAAAAATTTGCAGAAAGCTTCATCAAGTGATCGTAATACATTTGGCGCAGATCACGATCCATGCTCCAGGCTGTTCCTATAAATGCAAGACGCCAGAAATAACGCAAAAAGGTTATGAATAGTGTGATGCCAATTATCAGTAAAGCTGCATTAAGTAGCATTTTTTGAGTGAAGCCGGTTTCATTTAGGGCATCAATTGCCTGCTGCATTATCTTTATTGTATAAAGTTGTCCTGCATCGATCACAACAATCAGAACGATTCCAAATATTAATTTGAATATGTTCCTTTTTACGAAGGGCATTACTTTTTCAAATGTTTTCATATGTTAAATTGATTTTCTGAATGTGAGAACAAATACTGCTCCCTGAGGTTTATTGGCTTTTACAGAAACGCTGCCCATACTTTGCTCCATAGCTTTCTTCACAATAGATAATCCCATGCCTGTATTTGCTGATTTACCATGTTTGAATCCTTCGTTAAAAATTCGGGATATGATCTTAGGCGGGATATCTTTACCATTATTTGCAATTCGAATATCACAATAATTATTTCTGGTTTCACAACTTATTTCAATTTTTGTTGCTTTGCCATGAGATATTGCATTCTCTATTATATTATTAAAAACTGTTGCTATAGTTTTAATAGCAGAAAAATTGCAGCTGTTTTTTATATTGATTTCAACATTAAATTTAGGAGAGATTTCTTTTATTAGATCACTTATTTTAAAAATGCTGAGATCCGGATTTGATGTCATAAACCTTTCAAAATCACTAATGTCATAAATTAATTCATTCAACATTTGATTTCTTTTATAGATCTCTTTTAATATTTTTTCGTCCTTTTCAGCAAAGAAAATATTTAGTCCACTTTGAATAACTGCCAAGCCATTTGCAAGATCATGACGAAGAATTCTGTTCATTAATTCAAGTCTTTTGTTTTTGGAATCTAACGAATCTTGAGTTTTGATTCTTTCATATATTTCTTTTTTCAATTGCTGGTTTTGTAGATTTCTTTTTTTAAATTTGTCATAAGCAATATATGAAACAATTAGAAATACAATAAGACTAATAAATAACATAAATATGTTCTTTTGTCTTTGTATTTCTTCTTTTATTTGCTGTTCATTTATAAAGGTTTTTATGTGTTGTTTTGCTTGTAATTCTTTAAGCTCATCATTTCTTATTGTTCCATTAATTGAGTCTGACAATGTATTGTAAGATTTAAAATATTGTAGAGAATTTTTGAAATCACCTCTACTTTTGTAAACTTCATACAGATTATAATAACATCTTTTTCTATTCATTTTTGCACTGAAATACTTACTCTCTTCAGAAAGTATTCTTGCTTTGTTAAGGTAGTTAAGTGCTTCTTCTGTTTTATTATAATTCTTGAATAAAACTCCGATATTAATGAGGGAACTAATGGTAGCATGTTTATTTTTAGATAGATTTCTTAATTCAAGAGATTTTAAATTGTACTCTAAAGATTTCTCAAAATCATCTAATTTGAAATAGTTCCATGCAATATTTGTATATGCAAGTGAGGCAGCCCAAACATCACCAATTTTTTGCGAGATTGCTAATGCTTCATAATCTATTTTCATAGCAGTCTCATAATCATCAATATCCATATATGCTTTGCCAGTATTTATTAAAGCTCTTACATATTGCACAGAATCGTTTATTGATTTATATATATAAGAAGCTTTTTTCAAACTTGAAAGTGCATCATAATTGTTATCCAGCCCGAGATGGTTAAGTCCTGAATAGAAATTTATATGTGCATTTGTTGTATTGTTTGCATTACTATTAAGTTCTAATGCTTTCTCAAGTAAACTATTTGCTTTCTCAAACTCACTAAGAGAACTGTAAAATATTGAAAATTGAATAAGCGTTTCAATTCTACTTTCTGTTAACTTTCTTTTAGTGGAAAGCTCTAAACAACTTTGTAAAATATTATATGTTTCAATATAGTTTCCATTGTTTTGTTTTATCTCAGCTAAAGTAAGTAGCGTTAAAATATTATCATTTGGGTCATCTGTTTTCTCAGCAAGCTCATTCGCAATATTTACATAATTCTTAGCATCTTCAAATGAGCTAGTTTGTGTTATCTCTGCCAAATTTAAATAAATATCAATTTTATCTTTATCAGAAGATGTTTCTATGAGTGTTTGTAAACTATCTGTAATAGTAGATGAAAATATTAAGATTGGAATGAATAAGAATAGCAAACAGATGTTAACAATTTTTCGCATATATTAATTACTATACTTTTGGGTATATAATAGTGCACATTCTTTTGCCATTGTGCGGATCTTGTGGATATATGCTGCTCTTTCGGTTACGCTTATCACACCTCTAGCATCAAGCAGATTAAAGGAGTGAGAACATTTAAGAAGATAATCGTAAGCTGGATAAACAAGTTTGTTTTCAAGTAACATTACAACCTGTTTCTCTTGATCATTAAAAACCTCGAATAACGATTTTACATCGGCAAATTTAAAGTTGAAGGTAGAAAATTCTACCTCTTTATCAAAAAATATATCACCATATTTTGTGGTATCGTTCCATTGCAGATCCTTAAAATCATCAACTTCCTGAATATACATTGCCAGGCGTTCTAATCCATATGTGAGTTCAACACTTGTAGGGAAAACCTCTAAACCTCCTACCTGTTGAAAATATGTAAATTGTGAAATTTCCATTCCGTCTAACCACACTTCCCAGCCAAGTCCCCAAGCACCAAGAGTTGGAGATTCCCAGTCATCTTCCACAAAGCGGATATCGTGTTTTTCTGTTTCAATTCCAATTGCCTGTAAGCTTTTTAAATATAGTGTCTGAATATCCTTAGGTGATGGCTTTATAATTACTTGAAATTGGTAATAGTGCTGCATCCTGTTTGGGTTTTTACCATATCTACCATCTTTTGGGCGTCTGCATGGTTGTGCATAAGCAATAGAAGTTGGCTTCTTGCCGAGAGCACCAAAAAATGTTGCAGGATGAAAAGTTCCGGCTCCCATATTCTCGTCATACGGTTGTAAAATATTGCATCCGTTTTCTGCCCAAAAGTGTTGTAATTTTAAAATTATATTCTGAAAATTCACATTAACTCCAATTAAATTAATAAAATTATTTGAAATCTTTATTCCACTCTTTTAACGTCAAGCTGATTTTATTAGAATCACAAATCAATATTTTATTAAGTATGTATCAATCTCCCATTGAGAAACCTGAATGCTGTATTCATTCCACTCTTTTTTCTTTGCTTGTATATATTTATTAAATGTAGTTTCACCGAGTGCATCTTTTATAAGCTCATCATTTTTCATAGAAATAAGAGAATCAGAGAGATTTGAAGGAATTGTATTTATGTTCATCTCATTCAATTTTTCATCACTAAACAAATAGAGATCTTCTTCGAGTGATCTTTCTGGTTGAATATTTTTAATAATTCCCTCTAATCCTGTTCTTAGCATCACTGCAAAAGCAAGATAAATATTACAACTTGGGTCAGAGCTTCTTATCTCAACTCGTATTGAATTCTGATTTCCTTTAAATCCACTTGGAATTCTTATTAGAGCTGAGCGGTTTGTTCTTCCCCAACAGATATACACGGGAGCTTCATAACCTGGTACAAGCCTTTTATATGAATTTACAGTCGGTGATAGAATTGCACTCATTCCACTAATGTGTTTTAGTTGCCCTGCAATAAAATTGTAAGCAATTGTAGATAATTTATATTCGTCATTCTCATCATAAAAAGCGTTTTTACCAGTATTTATATCAAATAAACTTTGGTGAACATGCATTCCCGATCCATTTTCTTTGGCGATTGGTTTGGGCATAAAAGTTGCATGAAGTCCATGTTTTTGAGCAATCGCTTTCACAACAAAACGCAGTGTCATGGCATGATCTGCGGTCTTAAGAGCCTCTCCATATTTAAATGAAATTTCGTGCTGCCCTATTGCAACTTCATGATGGGTTGTCTCTATTTCAATACCAAATTGTTCCAAGGCAACAGTCATTTCACGCCTAACATCATAAGCTTCATCTGTTGTGAGATCAAAATACCCTGCTTTATCATTTGGAAGCGGAGATAAGCCGTTATTGGTTTTAAAGAGAAAAAATTCCATTTCTGGACCAGTATTAAATATATATCCAAGCTCATTTGCTTGAACGATCGCTTTTTTGAGAATATATCGCGGATCACCTTCAAAAGGGTTATCGTCCGGTGTAAATATATCACAGATAAATCTGGCAGTGTTTCCATGTTCAGACCTGAGCCAAGGAATTACTGCATAAGTATTAAGATCTGGTTTCAAGTACATGTCGCTTTCACAAATCCTAGCAAATCCTTCAATTGACGAGCCATCAAACCATACACCTTTTTCTATAGCATCCGCTAATTGCCTGCACGGAATCGTAAGGCTTTTTACAATTCCAAATAGATCAGAAAACTGTAGTTGAATAAATTTCACATTATCTGTTTTTACTTTTTCCAAAATTGATTTCATGGTTGTTCCTCCTACATCTTTTAGCATTAAAGAACTTAAATTGTTCCTCTTGATTTCTATTTTTCTAAACACTGTGTAGTCAAGAGGAATTTTCCTAATTACCTTGTTTTGTAATTTGATATGCTTAAAATAACTTGTCAGATTTATCTTACTAAAAATCATCGAGATAATTAAAAAATATTATATCTAAGGAGAACATTATGAGCTTCACTGACAAAAAAATCGTTAAAAAACCAAGAAGATATTTTTCTGAAAATCTTAATGTGACAATATGGGAAAATGTAGAAAGCGAAATGAAAAAATTAGCAGAAGAAGAGATAACCTCTGCATATGACCTTATTAATTTCATGGAAAAAGTCGGTGAGCTTTCTGATATTCTCTCAGAAGAGATGGCGTGGCGATACATTAATATGACACGTTTCGCAGATGACGAGGAGTATTCCAAAAAATTCAATACATTTTATGCTGATGTGATTGCCAAAACAAAACCTTATGACTTCAAGTTTAATAAAAAATTCTATGACAGCCCATTTAGGCAAGAGCTTGATAAAGAACAATATGCACATTTGAATATAATAATTGCAAATGATATAGAATTATATCGCGAAGAAAATATTCCACTTCAGGTTAAAGAACAAGAATTGGCAAATAAGTATGGTTCAATATTTTCTAAACTTACCGTAGTATATAAGGGTGAAGAGAAAACACTCTCTCAACTCGCACCATTTTTAAAGGATCAGAACAGAGAGGTCCGAAGAGAAGTTTGGAATCTTCGTATGGACAAGATGATGGAAAAACGCGACGAATTCAATAAACTTTTTGATGAGTTGAAAAATATCAGAATTCAAATTGCAAAAAATGCAGGATTTGATAATTATCGTGATTATATGCACCAAGCAAAAGGGCGCTTTTCTTATTCACCAGAAGATATTATGAAATTTCATGATGCTGTGGAAAAAGAGGTTGTTCCATTTCTTATAAACTTTACAGAAGAACGCAAAAACATACTAAAAATTGATTCTGTAAAACCTTGGGATACTTCTGTTGATCTTGATGGAAAAGTGCTTAAACCATTTGATAAGATCGATGAATTCATTGATAAAGGTATTGAAATTTTGCATATCATAAAACCTGAATTTGGTGAAAAACTTAATATGATGAAAAATTCCGAATTTTTAGATCTTGAAAATAGGAAGGGTAAGGCTCCCGGTGGTTACAATTATCCACTTCAAGAAACAGGTGCTCCATTTATTTTCATGAACGCTGTTGGATTACACAGAAATGTTGTAACTTTACTTCATGAAGCAGGACATGCAATGCATACATTTGCAATGAAAAACATCAAGCTTGATCCTTATAAAGGAACACCAAGTGAAGTTGCAGAGCTTGCTTCTATGACAATGGAATTTCTCTCGATGGATCACTGGGATAAATATTACAGTGATGTAAACGATCTTAAAAAAGCAAAACGAGACCAATTTAAAGAAGCACTTGGGTTTCTGCCATGGTGTATGATAGTTGATGCCCTTCAACATTGGATCTACCTGAATCCAGAACATTCAGTTGAGGAGCGCGAAGAATTTTTCCTTTCACTTTTACAAAGATATGATACAGGTATAGATTGGACAAATGTAGATAAATTCAAGAAAATTCTATGGCTTTTCCAACTTCATATTTTCGAAGTTCCTTTCTATTACATTGAATACGGGATGAGCCAGCTGGGAGCACTTTCAGTATATAGAAATTACAAGAAATTTGGGAAAGAGAAAGCTTTGGAAAAATATGAAGATTTCTTGAAGCTTGGCTACACTGTTCCTGTAAATAAACTTTATGAAGCTGCGGGAATTAAATTTGATTTTTCTGCAAAATATGTAAAAGAACTGGTTGATTTTGTTAAAGAAGAATTGTTGAAGATTTAAGAGATTGAGGAGCTTAAATGATTTCTAGAAACATATTAAAACGTTTTATATTTTTATGGATATTGATAACATTCTCCATCACTTTATTCGCAGGAGAACCTTATGT
>CAXCCM010000081.1:0-7831 GCA_963981005.1 uncultured bacterium
TATTCAATGATGGAAATTCTGTTGTGAAAATTCAAAACGTAAATGAAGCTACTTCTTGGCAGAATATATATTGGATAGAAATTGATAGCAATAATATTGAAATTGGAATTCCATCGGTTGAGAGTGGTAAAATTGCACATAAAATACTTTCTGCTTGCGCTAAAGACCTTAATACATCTCTGCTTGATGCTGTAGTTACTGCGCCTGTTAGCAAAGATGCAATTCGTCATTCACACTCCAATTTTATTGGACACACCGAATTTTTTGCAACAAGCTCTAATGCAGATAATGTTGTAATGTCATTCTGGGGACCTTATTTCAATTTGGCACTTTTATCCACTCATATTGCAGTTTCAGACATTTCAGAATATTTAAATTCAGAATCACTTAAGCCTAAATTCAAATTGATCCATCAGGAAGCTTGTAAGATAATTGGAAATCCAAAAATAGCAATGCTGGCAGTTAATCCTCATGCTGGAGAGAAAGGAGCTTTTGGAAATGATGACATATTAATTGCTTCGATCCTAAAGGAGTTAGAAAATGATGATATTCACATTGATGGTCCATTTCCTGCCGATACTTTTTTTGCTACAAAAGCAACATCTTATGATCTAATAATTTCAGCCTATCATGATCAAGGATTGATACCTTTTAAAATGATCTCTGCAGATGAAGGAGTGAACGTTACACTCGGCTTACCATATGTTCGCACTTCTGTTGATCATGGAACTGCTTACGATATAGCCGGAAAAGGGATCGCTTCTGAGAAAAGCCTTTTGCATGCAATAACTTTTGCAGAAAATACAATCTCAAAAACAGAAGATATTCCAAATAATAATTATGGCATTTTTGCTGAATATTACGACACTTATATGAGCCATGTGAATTATAAAGATTGGGTTGATTTTATTTTATCACATTATAATAAAATGTTTGGTAAGAGTCCTGCTCGAACGTTAGAGCTTGCCTGTGGAAGTGCCAATATATCTTCCCTACTTGTAAAGAAAGACCTAGCAGTTGATGCTTCTGATATTTCTGCAGAAATGCTAAAAATAGCTTCTGTTAAACCTTTTGCACCAAACCTGAAACTTAGCAAAATGACTGATGAACTTCCAATAACTAAATATAATCTGGTGCTGCTTCTATTTGATAGTCTGAATTATCTTCATACTACAGAAGAAATTGATCTTTTGCTTAATAATATTCATAATACACTTGTTGAAAAAGGACTTTTTATTTTCGATATCACAACTCCGAATAATTGTGAAAATCATTTCGATGGTTTTATTAATGTTGAGGAAATTCAAAACGATATATTTATTCATAAAAGTGAATATGAGCTATCGTCACATTTTCAAAAAACTAACCTTACATTTTTCAAAAAGAAAGGATTTTTATTTGCCCGATATGATGAAGAACACAAACAAAAAATATTTAGAGTTAGCAACCTGATAAAATGCATTAATAATTCAGATCTGATATTAAAGGGGATTTGCAGCATCGGTTATAATGAAAACCTTGTGGATCACAATCCGAAAATACTTGAATCCAATTTTTCACGATTATTCTTCATTTTGGAAAAATAATGCCTTTATATAGAATAGAAAAAGCTTTTTTTAAGAAGTATGGAACTATTGCAGGAGTTGATGAAGCTGGGCGAGGACCACTAGCAGGCCCAGTTGTAACAGCTGCTGTAATCTTAGATCTAGACAAGCAAATTCCAGGACTTAATGATTCGAAAAAGCTAACAGAAAAGAAGCGTGAAGAGCTCTATAAGATAATTACAGAAGAAGCAATTTGCTGGGAAGTGAAAGTAGTTTCTCCAAAAATCATTGATGAGATAAACATTCTGCAAGCAACACTATTTGGAATGGAAGAAGCTGTTATATATCTTGAAGTAAAACCTGATTATTGCCTTATCGATGGGAATAAAACTCCTAAAAAGTTAATTGGATTTTCTAAAGCAATTGTAAAAGGTGATGCCAAAATAGCTTCTATTGCAGCAGCTTCAATATTAGCAAAAGTTACACGAGATAGGATCATGCTCAAACTTCATGAGCAATTCCCAAATTATAATTTCAAGCAAAATAAAGGCTATCCAACTAAAGAGCATGTTGCTGCTCTAGATAAATATGGTGTTCTCGATTGCCATCGCAGATCGTATAAACCAGTACAACAATTGACCTTGAAATTTTAATATTATTGTAAGAAAATGACAAAAGCTCCCGATAACTCGGGAGCTTTAATATTTCTACAATTAAAAAATCTTCTTTAATCTTCTATTCCAACTTTCTTCTTTGCTATCATGCTGTAAACAACCGGTAGGAATATAAGTGTGAGGAAAGTTGCACTGATAAGACCACCAATAACAGTGAGAGCCATTGGAGCTTTTAATTCTGATCCTTCACTTGTACTTAAAGCCATCGGCAGCATTCCCATCATTGTGGTTATTGCTGTTATAAGTACCGGACGCAATCTGTCTTTACCTGCTTGAATGATCGCATCTCTTTTTTCCATTCCCTTAAGCCTGAGCTGGTTCATGTGATCGATAAGTACAAGTCCGTTATTTACAACAATACCAGATAAGATTATTCCTCCCACAAAACTTACTACTGAAAGTGTCGTGCCTGTAACTCCCAATATGAACATAACACCAATAACAGCAAGTGGAATTGTGAACATTACAATAAATGGCTGACGCAACGATTCAAATTGTGAAGCCATAACAATATAGACCAGAACAACAGCTAAAAGTAAAGCAAGAGAAAGTGTTTTAAATGCTTCCTGCATATCTTCAAACGCTCCACCAATAATCATAAAATATCCAGGAGGAAGATCATCTTTAATGTCAGAGATCTCATTGTTAACATTATCCACTACACCGCCCATATCTTGAGTTCCGGTAATATTAGCAGAAATTGTAACTTTTCTTGTTTGCTTTTCATGGCTGATCACTCGAGGTCCTTCCGCATACTCAATATGAGCTATCTGGTTTAGCGGAATAGAAAATCCCATTGGAGAAATGATAGCAATATGCATAATATCCTCAAAGCTATTACGTGTTTCTTTATCTAATCTAACCAGAATATCTAGCTCTTCACCTGCTTTACGGAATACCCCCGCTTGTGTTCCAATTGAGGCTGTTTTAATTGCAGAAGCTACTTGATATGTAGTTAATCCATATTTAAATGCTTTATCTTTATCAATAATAATATGAGCTTCCGGCTTACCTACTTTCACAGAATTCACAACATCACTCACATGTTTTACTTCTTTTATTCTCTCTTCAATTCTTCCAGCAAATTCCTTTAGAACTTCGAGATCCTTACCAAATATCTTTATTTCTATTGGATTTGTCTGTCCCCCTCCCATCAGTTGTTCACTTGAAAGGAAATTTATTTCTGCTCCCTCTATTTTGGGAAGTTGCTCACGCACTCTTTTTTGAATTTCTTCATAGGATATATTTCTGTCTTTTTGCTGATACAATCTTGCATAAACCTGTGCTTCATTCACTTCCTGTGGATTTGTAGGATCTGCTTGAGCTGATGCATCAGACATTGGTCCAACTAACGACATCACATTTTGTACTCCCTCCACCTTCATAAACACATCTTCTATCTGACGAACAATTTCATCAGTTTCATCGAGTGATGTACCAACCGGAGCTTGCACATGAAAAGCCATCATTGGAATATCTTGAGTAGGCATGAATTCTGTACCTATCAATCCCGTGAATGGGACTATCAGCGAAATCACAAGAAGAATAACAACGATAAGAATCGTTTTCCCTTTGTGATCTAACGCCCAATCCAGAATTTTAATATATCTTCTTTTAATCCCATCAAACATTTTTTCTGATTTACCATGTTCTGGTCTATCTGCTGCTTTGCGGAATAAAACTGAGGCAATTGCAGGTACTATTGTGAGTGATACAAAAAGAGAAGCTGCGAGTGAGAATGCAACCGTGAGAGCAAGTCCCCTCACTAAAATCCCCGTCATTCCTTCTGCAAAAATCATTGGGAAGAAAACAGCGATTGTAGTTAATGTTGATGCTGTAATTGCCATGGCAACTTCAGAAGCTCCTACTTTTGCTGCTTCCACTTTTTTCATTCCCAATTCCATGTGCCGGTAAATATTCTCGATAACCACAATTGAGTTATCAACCAGCATTCCAACTCCTAATGCCAGACCACCAAGCGTCATTATGTTCAATGAAAATTTAGCTAAATAAATTGAGACCATAGTTGCAATAACTGAGATTGGAATTGCCAATGAAATTGCCAAAGTAGGCCGCCAATTCCTAAGAAAAAGGAACATAATACTAATAGCAAGAATTCCTCCAATGATGAGATTTGACATTGCACCAGCAGTAACTCGTGATATTGGCACACTCATATCCATGATATCGTTAAAAGCCAGATCGATCTTTAAATCTGTTTTGATCTTTGCCAGCTCATCTTTAACAACATTTGCCACAGTTATTGTGTTTGCCCCGGATTCTTTGGATATCATCATCATTGCTGTAGGTTTTTTATTAGTTCTTATATAATATCTTTTTTCTTTATAACCGTCTTCAACACGGGCTATATCTTTTAAATATATTGTATTGCCTTTATCTGTTATTCTAATAGGAAGATTTTGTATCTCTTCGATAGATTTGTATTGAGCTACTGTTCGCAACAGAAAATCATCTTTCCTTTTTTGAATATATCCTGCTGACATATTGATGTTCCCAGCTGCTACGATCTGCACAACTTCATCTATGGAAATATTATATTGCTCCAATTTTGCAATATCAACAATTACCTGCTTTTCCAGTTCATCTCCACCCATTATCATCACAGATGCAACTCCGGGTAGCTGTTTAACTTTAGAAGCAACTTCATCATCCAGTATTTTACGGAGTTGATAAGTATCTTCCGGTCCGGTAACACCATACATAAGAATCGGCATTTGGGAAAGATTGAATTTCATTACAAGAGGACGCGACACTTCATCGGGAAGATAGTCAGCTACCTGATCGATCATATCACGCAGATCCTGAGCAGCAAAATCGAGATTTGTTCCCCAATTGAATTCAACCATGATAAGTGATGCGTTCTCCATACTCTCCGATTTTAAATTTTTAATATTTTTCACAGATGCAATTGCCGTCTCTAAAGTTTTTGTTACTGTCTCCTCCACATCTTGAGAAGAGGCACCATTGTATGGCGTGATTATTGAAATGACCGGATAATCCATATCGGGAAACATTTCTAATCCTAGTTTTGTAAAAGATATCCCACCCAATATGATTATGAGGATCGTTAACATAAGTACTGTTACTCTTCTATTTACCGAAAATTCTGCTAATTTCATCATTATCTCCGTTTATATGTAATTCTTAATTTTTGATCTCTATCTTGTCACCGTCTTGCAAACCAATATTACCCGAAATAATTACTTTTTCCCCGTCTGCAATTCCGTTTAATATTTCAATTTCATATTCGTTCCCAATACCCAATTGCACTTCACGTTCTTTTGCAATTCCATTATCAGCAACATAAACATAACTCGATCTAAGAATACTTTCTTGTGGAATTACAATAGTATTTGATACAGATTTAGTAATCAGATCGATGCGTGCAAATTGATTATGCCTAAGAAGATTAGAATCATTATTAATAGATATTTCAATTGGAAAAGTACCGGACATCATCTCTGCTTCTGGAGACACATAAGAAACGTATCCCATAAACTTGTCTTCAGTATTATCAACTGTAATAATTGCTTTTTGCCCTTGTTTTAGCAGGTTAATGTCTTTATCAGAAACCTGTAATTTAGCTTTAAATTTGTTTGAATTCACAATACGAATAAGAAAGGGATCCATCATTGAATCAAATTTTTCTCCTTCTTTTTTATAGATGTATGTAACAATTCCAGAGATTGGTGCTTTCATTTCGATGTTATCCAGCATAAATTCATACGAAGTTTTAACAATGTTGTATCCAGTTTCTACTTCGTCGAAAGTCTGTTTATCAATTGCATCGCTCTCTAATAATTTTTGCATTCTAAGGTAATTCTTTTCCGCATTTTCGAATTGAATACGTGTTTGTTCTAATTGAGTTTGATCTAATTTTACTAGTAGGTCATCAACCTCTACACTATCTCCTTCTTTCACAAATAATTTTTCTATTTTTCCAGACATAGAAGGACTTGCATTGGCAATTGTTACAGCTTCAACTTTTCCTGAGTATTTCAAATATTCGTTGATCTCACCTATTTTAGCTGTTACTACTTTAACATTACGTTTACCAGAGAATCCACTCTCTTCTTCTACGACATCTTTATCCTGACATCCTACTAAGATCAACAGAACCAATGATATAAGTATAAATATTTTTTTGTACATTATTCCTCCATCTCGCCTTTATATTTTTTTGTTTCAAATTTTGTAAGAACATAATCGTAATAAGATGATATTAGATTCATCTCACTACCAAAAAGCATAATCTCTGCATCTAAGAGCTCACTATTTGTAATCATACCCTGCTCAAATAACTGATTTATAAGCTTGTGATTCTCTTTTGCAAATTCCAATGCAATTTTATTATCTTGAACAATTCGTGCATTTGTGATCAATTTATTATAAACATTTTCTGCTGCGATCAAGTAATTATCTCTGACATATTCTGTTTGTTTTTTTGTTTTAAGTAACTCATATTTTGCCTGTTTTACTTTAGAGAAATTTGAGCCGCTGGTAAATAGTGGAACAGAAACCGCAGCCACCAAATTCCAATTATCTTCACCCGAAAGATCAAATTCATCATCACTCTCTATCTGGTAATCGAACTGCATATTTACTGAAGGAAGAAAATTCCCTTTTGCCATCCAATAGCTCTTCTTCATCATTTTATTTATTAAATCAATACTATTCAAGGTTGGACTTGCTAATTCCACTTTTTTTAGGAATTTCTGTTTGGCATTTGTAATTTCAACCGCTTTCATAGCTGCAAGGTCATTAATTTCTACATCATACATTTCTAATTGAATTTTAGTGGGAATACTTTCTTCAGATCCAATAAGATTTTGCCAGAAAGATACTATCTCTTCCAAACCATTTTCAATTTCAAAGTTTGATGTTTTGTCATTATTCAATTTCACTTTCCATTGAAGAATATCCGATTTTTTTGCAGTCCCAACCTCAAAATTCTTTTCTACTTTTTCTAGATGGGAAACACTCGATGCTAAACTTTTTTGAGTTAATATATGAATATCCTTAAACTTCAAATAGCCAAAATAAGTTGATGCTACAGTATAAGTAATATCTAATTCTTTATTTTCAAGTGATATCTCTGCCTGCTGTTTTGCCAAGCTTGCCAGCTGATATCCCAATATTATCTTCCCACCATTGAATATTGGCTGCTGAACTGTGATACTATTGGTGTACGATGTTTGGTGAAACCCTGTTCCCATTGCAGAAGAGGAAAATGGTATAAAATCTCCAGTTGGAATTCCCATCGGACTTAAAACAGGAACCTGCATCACTTGTGTTGCTTCATCATATGTATCATCGTCAATTCTAACAATTGTAGAATTGAATGAAGCTCTAGGCAGAAAATTTGATAGTGCGTCAAATTTCCCCCACTTTGCAGACTTTACAGAATATTCTTCAGCTTGAATATCTTTGTTATTCTCTCGAGCCAGTTTTATGCTTTCATCAAGATCTACTTCTATTGCAGACATTGCTGAAAACATCAGTAGTGTAAGCAACAATAAAATTAATTTTTTCATAAGAACCTCTTTATTTTATATTTCATTTTCAGTTGAAATACCATTCCACAATGTTGTG
>CAXCCM010000082.1:0-7634 GCA_963981005.1 uncultured bacterium
CCCAATCATTACTTACACCAGAAAATTGAGCTAATTCTGTCCAGTTAGAACCATCGAATGAATACTCGATATAACAATTATCATAATCGTGTTCTACATAATACTTATGCCAGAATGTAAGGTTCACATCATTACTCACGCTATTCATATTAATTGGATTTATTGTTGTTATTGTTGCTGTAGAACTATCATCATAAAATTCATCTGGACTATCAGTTACAGAATGATCTCCAATTATTGAACTACTTGTAATAGCCCAATCTCCCATAATGTTCCAAACAGAAAGGTCACCTTCCCAATCTTCTGTAAATACTTCAACAGCTTCCGATAGATCTATATCAAGATCATAAGTCCCTGCTGGAAAAGTTACTAATTGAATATTTGGTACACATCCAGAGGCAAATGTTGTAATTTGATGTTCTCCTTCATAATTTGAAAAATCGAAAATTCCATTTACAACATCAATCGTATCTGCATCGAAATACTCTCCATTATCTACAATAATTGTCGCATCAATTGGATTCCCATTTGAATATACATTGCCATTTACAAGTACTTCTGGAATTGGAGTAAGCTGAACATCTTCTTCTTTCCATGAAGAGCTATTTACAGTTATATTCTCAACTAATTGCTCTTCATATCCCTCTTTTACAACTCTCATTGTATATGTTCCAGGCAACAAAGGTCGCCAATATCTTCCATATAGTTCATCAGTTAATCTAGGGTCAAAGTAGGAAGCATCCGCTTCTTCAATAATAACTTCTGCAACTAGTGGATTAGCAGAATCAACATCAGTAACATTACCAATAAGCATTGCTCCGGGTGCATTATAGCCCAAAGCTCTATTAAATAGCCAATATGCTCCTTCGCTACATCTTTCACATGTATCATCTACTAAATATTCAGGTGGATCATTATTAGGTTGCAGGTTTTGTGTTCCGCATTCAATTAGAAGTTGAATAGTACCATGGGCTTTATAAAACCAGTCATGTGCATTTCCTTTTCTACCAGAAGAAGCGTAAGGTTCGTATGGTCCAGTATTATCTTCTTTCATGATCAAGGCAGCAACACTCTCTCCGATCGATTGACTTAAAGCAAGATCTGGTGTTGGATGTACACCTGCCCAATTAGACGGATAATATACTTTTTCTGAGAAGAAACCTGTTCTGGAAGAGTGCCAATTTATTGAATAGATAAAGTGCTGTTGCTCTGCAAGATTTCTTATTGCTTGCGTTCCACCTTCAGAAAACGGACCAGGTCCACGATAATAATCATTCCATTCTTCCGGTCCACCTACTCCAAATGGGTCACCATGGATCCAGTTGAAACCATAATTCCTATTTGTATCAACACCATCAATTTCTCCACCAGCACCTACAACAAAATCAAGTATTCCATTTTCGTTATTATCTCTTTGATTCTTCCTATATGTTATATCCCTGCCGTCCATCACAACCTGTAAACCTTCCGGGTTATAGGTAGGAACGAACCACATTTCAAGGTTATCTAACCAAACATTATAAGGATCCACCATTCTGTTGGCTACAATCTCATGAAGCATGTGCATCACAACCTCAACACCAAGTACTTCTTCGGCATGACATTGCCCAGCGTTCATTACAGATGGCTCATCTTCGTCGATTCCCACATTATTTGATAGTTTAACTGCATAAATTGGAATTGGATCTTGATATGGATCTGCACCTAAAGTGCTTCCAATTACGTGCACAGAAACAATGTCAGGATGATTTGCTTGCAGTTCACTAATTTCTTGAATAATTTCTTCATACGTATGATAGCGTTCATCCAACACAACTTGTGCCGAAAGCGCTGTTATCAACATTATTAATACTATTGTAATTATACTTTTCATAATAACCTCTAAACTATTTGAATTTTTCTTCTGCTTATTTTGCTGTGAAATTTAGCTTCAATAAAAAAAACTATCTCATCCCCAACAAATAAGTTAGGGATGAGAATATTATTATTTTAGAAGAAGCATTTTCTTTACACTTGTATAATCACTATTCTCGTTATTTGTTCCAAAATTGGAAAAATAAATACCACTGGATACACTTTTACCAGCATTATTCTTTCCGTTCCAAACCATACTATGATAACCTGCCTGCATATTATCTGCAACCAGTGTTTTTACTTTCTGCCCTTTTATATTGAAGATCTCTAATGTAACAAACGTATTTTCTGTTAAATTGAAATCAATTGTTGTTGTCGGGTTAAATGGATTTGGATAATTCTGCATTAATATGTTGCCAGAGACATGAATTTGAGTGTCATCAGCATCAACCGGCTCAAATTTTACTTTTTGAATATATACATTATATATATCAGTTTTACCACTTGAGCGAGTATCTTCCCAGATCACATAAGAATATTCTCCATCATTAACAGCTTTTGGTTCATTCTGATTTCTTAACTCACTACAAATTGTAAATCCAGTTTCCGGCCATGTCATTCCACCATTTTCATCCATCAATTGAGCTTTCAGCTCAGATTCATCACCATTTGCATAATCTTCCCAGAAGACCATGAAATTAGTACCATCACTTACCAAATAAGGTGCTTCCTGATTACTTTCCTGAACAACAACTGCTACGCTATCTGCCCAAACCTCAATTCCATCCAAATCAAATTTCTGCATATAAACATCAAATACACTACCAGACCTGAAATCTTCCCAAACCATAAATATTGCATCATCATAAAGCATATTCGAGAAGAATTGATCGTTATTATCATCAACAAGCGGGATTCCACCATCTGCCCAAAGTATTGTTCCTTCAGGCGTTACAATCTGTCCATAAATATCTATACTACCATTTCTTGTATCATCCCAAATAATAAGTAAGCCATCCGGAACTTCTAAAACCCTAGCATTTAACTGATCACCATCTTCAATGCACACTTCCAAACCATCTGCATCCCAGCCTGTTGCAGGATCACCGTTTTCATCTACCATTAAACAGAATATGTTTCTATTATTATATCCAACGCTCTGCCACACATAATAATTTTTATACACTTCACAAAGTTCATCATTACCATTTCTATCTGCTATAGTTATTCCTTCTATTCCCCATTCCAAATTACCATCAATTATTTTCTGACCCATAATTCTTGTGTCCATGAAATCAGTATAGTCTTCCCAACCTACATAATATTCATGAGTTGAACCATCTACAAGGGTTGAGATTTTTGGTTTAACCTGTTCTACTGATGATTCTCCAAGCTGCATTCCCTCATCTACAGACCAAAGCATATTTCCTTCAAGATCTACAGCCTGACCAAATATTTGTTTAAAACCAAGTTTATTCTCTTCCCAAACTATTGTTAGGATATCAGAATCAGGATAGATATCGGAATCCATACTCTCTTGGTCATCACCTGTAAGAGTTGTTATAGGTTGTCCATTTTCTGCTAGTACGAAAGAGCCGTCGTCATTAACAACCTGATAGTATATTTGGAACCCATATCCAGCATTTCTTGTATCTTCCCAGATCACAATTTTTTTATCATCATTTGTTAAGATCTGTTGGTTATGCGAGTCACCACAAAGACCGTAATATATAATTTCACCATCATCTTCTAATATTGGAGTTCCAGAGTCATCTAGAATTTGAACATACAAACCTGTTGAACCTGTTCTATTGTCTCCCCAAACACAGAACACATTATTGTCTGAAATTTTTACAAGCGGAGAGAATTGCCATCCATCCGCAGAACAAACATCATAGCCATTAGCTGGTAACTCGAATGTTCCACTTGAATTTACATGTTGAATATAAATATCTTCATATGGGTGATTATTTACTCTACCATCTTCCCAGGTTATCCATGCACCACCATCATTATCACCTTTTAAACGAGGATTAAGCTGATCGTTCATTGCCTGTACAATTTCTACACTAGAAGCATCCCATTGCAGGTTTCCACTAATATCAAGTTTTTGAGCATAAAGATCTTTAAAGTTTTCACTGATCTCATTTCTACCATCTTCCCAAACAATAATTGCACCATTATCGGAAGCTTTTGTAATACGAGCATTACGCTGAATACCTGTTCCTGCATATACTTCAACTTCGTTTGCCCAAAGCAAGTTACCATTAAGGTCTACTCTTTGTGCTTTGATATCACCAAAACTATCAACACCCATATCACGCCATGAGAAGATGAAGTTTCCAGTTCCGTCTGGAGTTATCTTTGGTTTTTCCTGCGGTCCCGTAGCATTAGTTAATATGTTCCCATCTTCATCCCAAAGTAAGTCACCATTCGAAGCAATGCGTTGGATGTAGATATCTGCATCATCGGGATCTCTTGTATCGTGCCATGCTACAACTGCACCATTTGTGCCATCTTCCCAAAATGTATGCTGATTTTGAATACCGCTTTCATTAGCTATTGGGTTTCCATCTGCATCCCAACCTGCAACAATATCTCCATTGGAATCGATATGTGTTCCATAAATATCTGTACCTCCTACATTTCTGCTATCGAGCCAGATAACATAGGCACCACCATTTTCATCGGGAACTATATTAAGTGAAATTTGAATTTCTTCATGCAAACAAAGTGGAACACCAGACGGATCCCATTGAAGAACACCTTCACTAGAAACTTTCTGAGCATAAATATCACCTGCATCTTCGTTTCTAAAATCTACCCAGGCAATTATAACATCACCATTACCAGATTCAATAACAACAGGGTCTTCCTGACGGCTTAACTCACCATTAACTAATAAACCTTCTTCTCCCCAGAGCTTGTTGCCATTAACATCATACTTCTGTGCCCATACATCTCTGATGCCTGTACGAGTATCTGACCATACAAAAACAACTCCACCTTCAACAGCATTTGCAGATCTATACCACTCGATATTTACACCCTGTCTTACTGGAATCTCTTCATACCATTCTATTTGTGCATTTAATAATGACACTAAAACGACGAAGAGAACGATTAATAATTTTTTCATTTTTTTAAACCTCTATTTTTTATTTAATAAGTAACATTTTATTAATTTTGTGATGTTCATTCGTATCGAATTTATAGAAATAAACACCAGAAGCTACTTTTCTACCAGAAGAATCCGTTCCGTTCCAAACTATGTTATATCTTCCTACTTCAAGCCTTTCATTAACAAGAGTTTTCACTTTCTGACCCTTTATATTGAAGATCCCTAATTGAGTATGTTGTGCATCATTTGCAATAGAGAAAGCTATTGTGGTTTCCGGATTGAATGGATTCGGATAGTTTTGATTAACTTTTGTAACAAGCGGTAGTGGATCATCCATACCGGTAGGATTATATCCTGTTCCAATAAGTGCGATTTCATAATATGGATAAAGTGGATCATTGCTTTCAATTACAAGATTATCTTCATAAGCAAATTCTTCTTGAGGAGTGAAGGTAACAATAACTTCTTGCACCTCACCTTGTGCTAATTCAAAACTCACAGGTGTTGCACTATACTCGATTATGCCACTTGTTATATCACTAACTACAAGATCTATCTCTCCTAGATTAGTTACATAAAGAGTGTCTAGTGCATCATCTCCAATAGGAACATCACCAAAATCTAGAGCATCTTCCGATAAACTTATTATCGGTACATCTGAAGCTATTTGTAAGTTTATTGGAATTGTAGTAAGGAAAGCATCGGGATCATTTGTATTAATATATAAATTGCATAAGAATTCTCCGATATTTAATTCTAGAGCATCTATATCAATAGTTATTGTATGAGATTCACCTTGAGAAACATATCCGTAAGTTTGATCTATATCTACCCAATCAATTATTCTTTCAATAAAAATTGCATAGTTATCTTCAACTAAACTTCCGTTATATGTCATCTGTAAAGCAATATTTCCCGCTTCATTTTGTAAACCTATTGTAGCAGAATCAATTGTTCCATCCATTGTACGATATTGATAAAGCATTGTTCCATTTTGATAAAGAATAACTTGGAAGTCATAAGTACCATTATAAGTTCCAGGAAAGTGAATTACATCATCGAACCATACAACCAAGCTATCTGCTGAGCTGTAGTAATAAACATTTCCACCTTGCAGAGGATCAAGATCATCCCAGAAAGGTAACAATGCAGGACGTGGGCTATTAGGATGAGGAAGTGACAGATTATTCCACTCTTCATTATCATCACCAAAACCAATCCATCCATTCGGATTAATTCTAAACTCTGAATAGAATACATTATAGAAGATGAAGTCAAATCCAATAGGCATTAGATCTGTTCCAATATCATTACCTACAAATGTAACTTCTGTTCCAATTGAAGAGATATCTCTCCAACTATATTCTGGACCATTTACTTCATTGTTATCATTCCAAATATAACCGTAAGAGTCAGGTCCGCCAGACCCTTCGTCTGGTTGATCATAATCTTTTGTAATACTATAAACAAGGTTCGCTTCTCCAATATTGGAAATTTCTAATTGCCTTGAATCGGTACCTCCGGGCAGAAGTACAATATTAAAACTATCATGACTAAACCCGGCAATTGGAGGATCCTGAATAATAGATCCTGCTGTTGTAAATTTTAAAGCCATTTCATTCTGTAGATGCAATGCTGCTGTTGGATATGAATTATTGAATGTATATTCTAAACCTACCAACCCTGTTTGATCTTCTAAACCAACTGTGGCATACTGTCCGTGCTGAGAAGGATAGTTTCCTGAGCTTGTATTGTTAACAACTTTGTATTGGAAAACTATCTCAGCATCTCCGGTTGGTGTAGAATAGTGGATAGGATCTAAGATAAGCATTTGGAATGTCTCTTCTGCACTTGTTTGATCTGTTTGCATATGAGACCATTCAATAATGAATACATTTAAATTTGTATCATGATAATAAAGTATATCACCACCACCTGTTTTGAGGTCATCCCAGAATGGAGCTATCATAGGTGATGGACCTTGTGGGCCAGGGATTGGACTATTCATGAATGATGCCTGATTACTTCCACCGGGTGCAGCCCAGCCATTTGTACATACACTCAAAGAATTATATGGAATTCCATAAAAATTAAATGTAAATGGAACGTTAACGTCTCCAACATCACCTGTATCTCCACCATCATAAAGATTCATTGAGGTTCCAGAACCACCATAAGTAGGATCTATTTCAATCCAATTATATACAGGAGCTGAATCATAATTTATATCATCACTATCATAGCAATAATAACCATGAGTATCCGGCCCTAGCGGATCTTCTTGTTCTACAATACCAACTTCTATAAAGAATGAAATTGTATTATTAAACCCTTCGGCATTAGTAAGTTCTAAAGTAAATGGTATTTGTGAACCTGGAAGTATTTGGTAACTTGCTTCCGCAACAAACCTATCTGCATAGTTATTGCCTTCATCACCAGGTGGGATAGATTCAAAAGTTCCAACACTATCTGAGATAGTAATCCCTCCGCTGCTACTTCTTAATATTCCTTCAATTCCATCTGCAGTAACTGATCCAATATTTGCAAGTGTCACAGAAATATCAACTGTTTCACCAGGATCTAAGATTCCATTTCCGCCATTAACAATTGTGTAATCAACTGCATCAAGATTAGCTCCTTCTACTACTAGGAAGATCAT
>CAXCCM010000083.1:0-7536 GCA_963981005.1 uncultured bacterium
AAAGCAGAAACTTTTTTGTTTTTAAGAACAACAGCCAAGCTCTTTTGATACGATCTTTCCCATGTATGGAACATTTTTTCAATTTTATCACCGATCGCATTTTTCTTCTTCATTTTTTCTGGTAAAATTAAGGAAGCAAGCATAGGCGTAAGGGTGAATGAAACAACCAGAGAGAGGATAGTTGCAAAGGTAACAGTAAGGGCAAATTCTTTTAGGAATTGTCCCACAATCGTATCCATCATAGCCAGTGGTACGAACACAACCACATTGGTAAGTGTAGAAGCAAAAACGGCTACTGTAACTTCCGATGTACCTTTATCCGCCGCTTCACGCCGGGTATTTCCCATCTCTTTATGCCGGAAAATATTTTCTAACACAACAACAGAATTGGCAACAAGCACACCCACCGAGGTGGAAAGTCCCATTAGCGTAAGCATATTCAAACTAAAGCCAAACCATTGTAGAAATAGGAACGTAGAGATGATAGCTGTTGGCATTGCCAGTGCTACAATAATTGTAGATCTAATATCGTGCAGGAAGAAAAGTAATACCAGGCCTGTAAATAAGATCCCCAGAAGTACGTTCGTCATTGTATCATCAATACTGCCTCTAATATAATCGGTTGTATCATCGATGATCTTAAGCTCAGATCCTTCCGGAAGGTCTTTCTTTATAGTTTTCATAGCTTTCTTTACTTCTGTGGCGATCTCTACTGGATTTCCATTTGACGTTTTGGTAATAGCTAATTTCACCACATTTTCATTTCTGAATTTTTCTATATTATTATAATATATGGAACGTTTACGAACTGGTTTTCCACTATCTGTCACATTTGCTATCTGGCGCAGCTTTTTAACTCCAAATGCTGTAGGAATATCAAGTTGATTTAAGGTTTCAACTTTATCGAATTCACCTTCCAATCTTACAGAATATTCCTGATCTTCCTGTTGGAATTGTCCACCCGGCATATTCATATTCTGTGCTGCCAGGATTTGTGTTAACTGAGGTAGAGAGATCATGTTTTCAATTACAGTTTTATCATCTAATTCTACTTGAATTTCTCTTTCCTGACCACCTGTAATATCTACTTTTGCCACACCTTCTATCTGAGAGAATTTCTCATTTAATTGTTTGTCAGCGATCTCGAATAATTCTAGAGGTGAGAAGTTTCCGGTTAATATTATTTCCATAATAGATTCTGAGCCCATCTCTATTTTATCTACCGATGGTTTTTCTGCATCGCTTGGAAAGAACATTGTGATAGCATCAACTTTTTGTTTTACTTCTGCCATTGCAACATCTACATCTTTTCCAAGTTCAAAAGCTATCATAACAAGAGACACGTTATCCATTGAATAGGAATCTATATAATCTATTTTACTAATTGTGGAAACAGCATCCTCGATACGTTTCGTTAATTGTGCTTCAGTTTCGGCAGGTCCGGCACCGGGATATACTGTTTGAATAGTAACGAACGGGATATCTGCACTTGGCATAAGGTTCAATGATAAAGACATATAAGCCATTCCACCAAAAATTAACAAGATTAGTAATCCCACTGTGACCATTACAGGTCTGTTTATACTTAATTTAGATAAAAACATTTATTGCTCCATTATATCACGTTAACTTTTGTATTGTTCGTAAGTTTATTGTAGCCTTCTACAATAACTTTATCACCTATCATTAAGCCATCGATGATCTCTAATTTTCCATTCTCCTTACCAATTATTACATTTCTTTTTATTGCATTTCCTTCCTTAAGAACATAAACATAATGTCCCATCGCATCTTTGAGTACTGTTTTTCTTGGTAATAAAATTGCATTACTATTGGAATATGTGCTTATCTTAACATCAGCCATCACACCAGATTTACAAAGGTTTTTTGTGTTATCAAATTCCAGATCAACTATAAAGGCACGTGTTTTCATATCTTTGGCTACGGCAACTTGTGCTACTTTGCCTTCTAACTTTACTTCATTCCAAATCGCAAATGCTTTTTGCCCCTCTGTAACCTGACAAACTTCCGATTCTGTAAGCAGCACTTTAGCTTTCATCTTAGAAGTATTAGATACAGTTACAAGCTGAGTTTCACTTTTTACGCTTTCTGTTTCACGAACATTAACAGCTGTTACTATTCCGCTTATTGGAGCTCGCACTTTAAGCATTTGAGAAGATGCATCTAGGTTTGCAGCAGCAACAGTGTACTGTGTTTCTATACCTTCAAGATCCTGCTTAGATATTCCGCCCAATTCATATAAATTCTGCATACGCTCAAAAGTAGATTTTGCCATTTCATAGGCTGCGGTAGCTTGTTTATATTGTCCTGCAGGTGCGTCTTCTGGGAATTCTACAAGTACTTGATCTTTATCTACTTGATCTCCAACTTTTACTAAAACTTTCTCTATTCGTCCACCTATCATTGCACTTGCAGAAGATTGTTGCAATCCGGTTAGTGTGGCTGTAAATGGAAGTTCTAATATGAATTCCTGTGCTTTAATAGTTTCTATTTTTACAGGAATTCCATTTTCTTTGTAAAGTTGTTCCATATTTTTAGATTCCGCAACTTCAGTTTCTGAACAACTGGTAAGTAATATAGCCGCCGTAATTATTATTGTAATTGTAATTATTTTAATTTTCATCTTATCTCTCCATTTGGTTATTTTAGGGTTTTACCCATAGCTTTTAATAATTTTTCATAAGAAATCACAGCTGCATATTGTGCATTCATATAACTTAGTTTCGCTGTTTTCACTTGTAATTGTGCATCAATTAATTCTAATTGATTTGATACTTGGTTTTCATATCTGGCTTGTGCGATCTTTAATCCCATCTCGGCTAATTCTTGGTTTTGCTTCTGATTATCTACCTTTTCTAGGTCTGTTTGCCATTGCAAATAACTATTCCTTACATCTAATTCTACCAATTCCATCAGTGTTTCATGATCTAATTCTGATTGATGTAATGTATGCTTTGCTTTTTTCATCTTATAGGTATTTGCTCCACCAGTAAATAGCGGCATAGAAAAACCAATTCCAACAGAATAATTATTTCCCCAATCATCAGATTCAATTTTCTCTGAATCCATTCCAAAGAAATTGTAATCTGCAGTTATAGCAATATTTGGTAAGAAATTTCCTTTCTCATAACGTAACATCACCTTACTCACCTCTACACCAATTGCAGATAGCTCTAACTCCATTCTGTTATCTAATCCGCTAGATATTGCATCCTCTAATTCTATTACCTGCATATCATCTAATTTAATATCATCCTTCAAAACCAGATCAGAATCTTTCAGCCCAAGATGATTTGCAAAACTTTGTAAGGCAAGCTGAGCATTTTTCTCTGCTTCTAAAACCTGAGGATGAATTTTTTTAACTTCCAATTCTGCTCGTAAATTGTCATATTCGCTAACCAAACCCTCGGTATACATATCATTAACTTGTTTATAATATAGGTTTGCAAATTCTAAAGCAGCTGCTTGAATTTTTGCTAGTTCTATAGCCAATTTTGTTTTGTAATAAAGATCTTTAGTAGCGAAAATTATGTTTTGCTCTTCTAAATAGTAACGCTTCTCTTGCAGGTGATACAATTTGCTGGCAACGCTAATTCCATTAATTAATTTACCACCCAGAAAAATAGCCTGACTCATCTGTATGCTCCCAGCTAAAGAGTATTCACTATTCTCTTGACTAGGCATAAAGCCACCTAGAGCATTATCTAAATATTCTGCTATCAAGTTATCATTTTCGGTAGCTGTAGAATCTAACATTGATGATAAGCTTGGCATTTCTAGAATTGCTGAATCCGGCAGGTTTGTGTGTTTAAACATATAACCACCAGAAAAAGTAACTTGTGGAAACAAATTTCCTCTTACAGTGTTATAGTCATAACGGTATTTTTCTACTTCATCTTTAGCTTTTTGTAAGCTCTTATTGTTTTCAATTGCCATTCTCACACTTTCTTCTAGGTTCAATTCTACAGCACTAAGCCCAATTGATACCATTAAAAGTGTTAGTAAGATAATTTTTTTCATTAAACATCTCTCCAATATCTATTTATTTTATTCTTCATCAAATCCAATTCCTTTAAAAATTACCTTTAAAGAATTTTCTATTAAAGATTTTTCATCCCAGTTCACATTAATTACAAAATTTCCTATAAAAATCCCATATACAACGCCCATGATCATTAGAACCAAAGAATCATTTATAAGATATTCAATTTTGTTTTCTTTTATTCCATCATCAATTATCTTGTATATTGTATTAAAATCAAATTCGGCAATGCATCCCTTCTTGAGCATTAGAAAATCTTTTGCTCTTTTTGGAAGATAATCTTTATCGAATAGCTCCCAGAGATTCCCATTCTTTCTCATACTAGAAACTTTACAAAGCATAAATGCCCGAAGTTTATTTTTTACTCCTTCTGCTTTATCAACAGTTTCGGTTACTTCATCTTTAACATTCTCGATAATTCTTTCGATCATCTCTTTAAGAAGGTCATCCTTGCTTTTAAAGTAATAATAGATTGCTGTTTTTTTTAGCCCAAGAGCACGTGCAATATCTTCTAAAGTTAGCTTAGCTATGCCGTATTTGTTAAACTGATCTAGAGCAGAATCTAATATTTCTTCCCTGCGTCCCATAATTCCTCCTACGTATTTTATCTTTTTAACTTTTTATCATAAAGTTCAAAAATTTTATCGAGTTGAATCCGTCAATTCTTTTTTTATTCCCAAGCAAATTGACTCGAAATTACAACAGATTAAATGAAGAATATGAGAAATCGCAAAGCAAACAGACACAAAAATTATAATTATTCATCATCAGGTTATTGTTTTGTAACGATTTGTACCAAAAATAGTATATCATTGTTTGGTAAAATTGAAAATAACAAAATGATATTGAATGAATATGGTGAGATTGTAAAGGAAAGATGGTTGTGATTACAAGACCAATACAATTACGTTAAATGTGGTGAATATGCAATAATGCCGAATCATTTTCATGGTATTTTGATTATTGATACAATTGTAGGGGAAGGTCGTGCCCTTCCCTTCAAAATTGGGATAATGATAAGAATAATCTGACGTTTTGTGGTTTATTATTCTTTTTTATCTATCTCCTGATCTTCTATTTCTTTCTTTTTTTTCAATTTTTGGTTTAAAATCCCAATTGGTGCCCAAATGAACAGAAGGTGGGCAGATGTTGCACCTGTTATTACATTTCGTATTTCATCTTTGAATGGGGTACCTTTTAAGACAGTGGACGTCCAGATCATAACTCCACCCCATATAAGTGCACTTAAAATAATTATCAAACCAGATTTGAATTCACTCTTCTTCTTAGTCCACAACAGCATCATGTTGAGTAGCATGACATGAAGTATAACACCATAATATAGAATTCTACTCACGGCTTCTTTGTATTCTGTGCCTTTTAATACTGCTGCAGAACCAATGATCACACTCGCCCAAATTAGTGTACTTCCTATCAAAATTGCAGCACCCAATGGTTTTTTCATAATTTCTCTCCCTTTACTTAGATTTTGTATCAATAATATTTTTTTTCTTCTACACGCATATAACGATAGATATTTTTATAACGTTCAATTATGCTTTTCATATTTTCTACTTTGTTAGATTCATTGCTGTATACTTGTTCACAAACTTCAGTGAAATTAAATTCATATGCTGATCCATTAAATAA
The DNA here is from genome assembly GCA_963981005.1 of uncultured bacterium. Classification (GTDB taxonomy): domain Bacteria; phylum Cloacimonadota; class Cloacimonadia; order Cloacimonadales; family TCS61; genus Tenebribacter. The sequence continues at coordinate 5,714 of CAXCCM010000083.1, forward strand.
AATAAAAGAAATAAATGGATCTTGAGTCCAAATGGAATGGATCAATTCTTTTCCATCTTTACTGAAAAATGCAATTAGAGATTCTGCTGTATCTCTAAGTACAATTAACCACTGACCATTCAATTCAGAAATTGGTAAGTCTTTAAAATTGGCTTTCAGTTGGTGTACATTGTCGATATCATCTCCAGAATAGTTTTTTACATAAATGTTAATATCTTTCGATCTATCTGCAGATAGATATTTCTTTATGGTTTTCATAGGAGCAGGGAAACCATCAATGAGAATAGAATTTTCCGTTGATCTGATCATATTTGCAGCTTTCTCAAAAACCAGGTCTTTTGATTTTATCTCATAGATCCCGGTGGGTTCCTGCTGTACTTCTAGTTTATTAACTTCATTAACTATCTGCTCTCGTTTAGTTTTAAATTCGTTTTCAATTTTATTAAGGAACTCTTCAATAGGTATTGTATCAAAATAGATGGTTCCAGAAGAATCATCGCTGATCACTGCTCCTTTTTGTTGAAGACTTTTAAGGGCTTTATATGTGTTTGCTACTGGTTTGCTTATCTGTCCTGCTATCTTGTAACCTGTGCTTCGCTTATTCTCTAGAAGCCAGATATAGATATTTGCTTCTAATTCATTTAATCCAAGATCACGCAATAAATGTAATAAAGTATCATTTTTCATATTTTCTCCTAGTTGCTTACAACCACCTGTCAATAAGATTAGTAGCAAAAAGCTACTACTAAGAAAATATTTACAATTTATTTGTCAAATAGTTTTTATTTTTATTGTAAAAAATTGCAAAAAATGTTGCTATTTCGTTGTAACTTGAACTTTTCCTGTTTTCTTTAGTTTTGCAAGATGAAAGAGAATCCCAATAATTATAAGAGCTCCAAAAATTGGGATCAAGTATGAAAACTTTATATTATGATCTCCGATCATTCCCATAGGTCCTGCAATTACAATGTTCCCAAAACTGGCAACGGCAAATACCATCCCATTAAAAAGTCCAACTTCTCGCGGTGGTAACTTTTGAGCCGAGTATTTTTGCATAAGCGGGAAAACGGGAGCTAAAGCAGCAGCAGTGAGTAAAAAGAAAACAGGTTTATTTGTAATTAGCAATAAAGAAAGTGAAACTACTACTAGTGAAATACCCAGTTTTACAGTATTCAATTTCCCAATTTTATTTTCTACAAATTGCGTTAATAACCGTGTAGATGTAAAAACTACCCAGAAGAAACTTAGTATCAAGGAAGCTGATTCGGCAGAATAATTAAACGCATCACCAAACAGATTTCCGCTCCACATAACAATTCCCTGTTCGTTCCCAGCTTGAATTGCAATTATAATGAGAACCGGTAAAACAAAACTTTTGCGAATAATTCCAAAAGCTTCTTTAATTTTTATATTCTCGTATTTTCTGTTCTCTACTAAACTAGATGCTGCCACAAATATTGCTGAACATGCAAATAAAAACATCAATAAATAATAGATATAACGGTAACTTATGTTATGTAAAAATAGGAAGCTGATGATGGCTGGTGCTATGATGCCGCCAATACCGAAAAAGGCATGTAGAACGCTGTAATTTTGGTATTTGATATCTAAGTGTGCAAATATAGTTGAGGTATTTGTAAGTCCGAAAGCGGTATTGATTCCTATAAGAACGATACCGAAAAGCAAGAAGTAAATATTATTGGATAACGCTAAGATTGTAGCGGCAATTAAACCAATTGCCAGGAAATAAAGGTTGAGTCTTTTTAATCCCATTTTTGCTGATACGGAAGCGAGTAGAACATTTGTGATAAATCCTGCTAATG
>CAXCCM010000084.1:0-7490 GCA_963981005.1 uncultured bacterium
TTAAGTTATGACCATTATAACTGAAGGGCATGTAATCATAATACGAACTTGTTAAATAAGTTGTATTCTCGCCAGCACCATTAGGAATAAAGAAATATTCGGGTGCAAGATCCTGATCTCTAGAAATGCTTCTCGTTCCAAATCGCATCCCCTTAGTATAGCTGTCTTTTGCAACTTGGGCAGGTTGCATAAAATCTTCAGCTACCAGTGTACATACCAATAAGCTTAAGCCCAAAAGAATTAACATCTTTTTCATTTTTTCCTCCCATCGTTTTTTGGTTACATCGCTATTAAAGCAAGAGATGTGCCATTCAATAGATAGAGAGGATTTCACAGTTTTAAAAGCGTGTTAATTGGTTTATTTACAATAAAATAGGAAAATTTAAATTTAATTTCAAAAAAATATTATGCTTATATTTAGAATTTATAAAAAAAAGCAACCTGCGGATTTAATTCCGCAAATTGCATGCAATAGCTTACAAAATTTTATTCTATTCCAAGTCCTTTTAATTTTGAATAGAGTGTATTTCTATCGATACCCAGAATTCGAGCGGCTTTAGATTTATTATATTTAGCTTCAACTAAAATCCGTTTTATAAGGACGCGCTCCATCTCTGCACTTACAATTGCAGTAACTTCAGATATCGTTGAACCCTTTGTTATGATCATTTCATAATACCTATCAAGAGACTCTTTAAAAGGACTTCTAGGAGCTTTTCCAAATTCCAGATCTAGTGCATTTGGCGTAATATGATCTGTTTCTTCCAACAAAACTGCCTTTTTTATTACATGTTTTAATTCACGCACATTGCCAGGCCACGGATATGACTCAAGTATACTCATCGCTTCAGGAGAAAATCCCAAAATATTTTTCTCTAAGTCAATATTAGATTCTTTTAGGAATTGCTCTGCAATAATAGGAATATCATCTTTTCTTTCTTTTAGGGTTGGAAGAGAGAGTGAGAATTCATTTAACCGGTGGAACAAGTCGTCTCTGAAATGGTGTTCCTGAACTGCCTTGATCATATCAAGATTTGTAGCAACAATTATTCTTACATCAATATTTATAGGTTTGGTTCCACCAACTTTAGTTATCATTTTTTCTTGAATTACGCGCAGTATTTTTGCTTGTGCTGATGGAGGTAGATTTGTGATCTCATCTAAAAAAAGTGTTCCTCCATTTGCAATTTCGAACTTACCCTTTTTTGCAGCAGAGGCACCTGTAAATGCACCTTTTTGATAACCAAACAATTCACTTTCAACCAATGTATCAGGTATGGCTCCACAATCTATTGGAATAAATGCTTTATTCTTTCTTTTACTTTTCTTATGGATTAAATTAGCTATAACTTCTTTTCCCGTACCACTTTTACCTTGTATTATCACACTCATATCTGTACATGCAACAAGTTCAACTTGCTTAATTATACGCATGATTGTAGTACTATTCCCCATTGTAATTTCATCTGCTTTCTTTGCCTTCAGTTGCTGACGCAGAACCTTTACTTCCTGTTTTAATTCATTTGTATCAAGAGCTTTTCGTATGACTAACTTTAATTCTTCATTTACAAAAGGTTTGGTAATGTAGTCGAAAGCACCTAGCTTCATAGTTTCTACAGCTGTTTCCACATCTCCGTAAGCAGTTATCATTATTACAGGTATCTCTTTTTCCAGTTTTGTGATCTGTTGCAAAATGTCTATTCCATTCATTTCCGGTAGACGTATATCCAATAAAACAAGATCCGGAGATTCTTCTGTTACTGCCTTCAAACCATCTCTTCCGTTAGTTGTAGAAATTACATTATATCCTTCATCAACTAATAAATTCTGTAGAATTATCTGCATATTTTTGTTATCATCCACAATTAAAATTTTAATCATTTATTCTCCGTTTATGTTTGAATTGGAATCTCAACGAGCACATTCGTTCCTACTTCTTCTTTGCTTTCTATCTGAATACTACCGTCATGATCTTCAAATATCTGATGTGTTAAACTTAAACCTAAACCCACGCCATCTTCTCTGGTTGTAAAGAATGGGTCAAATATCTTTGTAAGATTCTTTTTAGAAATCCCGTGTCCTGTATCTATAAAATTCACTTTTATTTTACGAGTTAACTGTTTTACAACAATTTTAAAGTCTCCGCCATCTGGCATAGCATTAATAGCATTCACCGCAATGTTTAAGAATGCTTGCTCCAACCATTTTGCATCAATAATTGAATCTCGGATGCTCCCATTACTTACTAAATTTACAGTAATATTGTTTTCCTGACACCGGGCATCGATTCTTTTAATTACACTTTTTAGTACTTTTAAAAGAGAACCTTTTTTAAATTTCACATCACGCGGATTGGCAAAATCTAACAAACCTTTTATAATGGAATTTGCTTTATCAGAGTCTTCCTGAATAATTTCAAGAAATTGCTGAACTTCTTTTGGATGCTTAAATTTACTTAGGCAGATCTGTGCAGATGAGCTTATGTTTCCAAGTGGATTTCGTATTTCATGAGCAATTCCTGCTGCTAATTCTCCCACACCTGCAAGTCGCTCTGAACGCATTAATTGATTCTGAAGATCTTTACGTTCCTGAATCTCTTTCTTTAATTTTACATTGGCTTTTTTTAGATCACGAGTACGCTCTTCAACCTCTTTTTCTAGTTTTATTTTTGCTTTTTTACTTAGTGTATAACGATAGAAAAATACAAATCCGATTACCATTAAAATTACAAGCCCAAACACAAGAAGAAGTAGTGCTAGATTTTGTTTGTCAGATCTCAATTTGTAAATTTCATTATCTTTCTGAAGAAGGACAATCTCTTTTTCCTGTTCTTCAAGAAGTAGCTCAACCTCGTATGTAGTCTCCATTCCAGAAATTATTTCCATTCTCTCTTTTGTGAAAGTACTATCCTTAATGTTAGAATAAAGTTTATAATATTGAAGAGATGTTTTATAATCTTTCTTAACTGCATAGATATCAGAAATATTTTCATAGATCTCTATCTGCAGATCTCTAACTTTAATATCTTTGGCTATTATAAGTGCATTATTAAAATATTCTAATGCTTGCTGATATTTTTCTGTTTCTTTATAAACTGAGGCAATATTATTCAGGGCAGCAGCAATTCCTTTCTTTCTTCCAATTATCTGGTAGGAAGTTAAAGATTCCTGGAGATATTGCAGAGCTTCATTATATTTTTTCTGATTCTTGTAGGCAACTCCAATATTATTAGATGCATCGGCAATACCATTCGGATTAGAAATGTCTTTGTAAATATCATGAGAATCTATGTAATAATCGATTGCCATATCATATTGTTTCATATCATCATATATGATTCCAATGTTATTTAGTATGCCGGCTATTCCAAACGAATTCCCCAATTCCTCTTCCATCTTGAGAGATCTATGGTAATAATCTAATGCTTTTTCGCGCTCACCAATATTATCATATATCATTCCGATATTTCCCAGAGTTCTAGCTATGCCGGTTTTATCATCTGTTTCTTCATGAATTTTAAGGGCACGCAGGTGATATTCTATTGATTTATCGTAATTTGTGAGTACGCGGAAGATTGAGCCAATATTATCAAGAGTAAGAGCTTGTCCGTATTTATTGCCTATCTCTTTGTAAACATCTTCTGCTCTGCGAAAATATTCTAACGCTTTATTGTAATCTGAAAGTTTTTCATAAACCATACCAATATTATTTAATGAACCTGCTATCCCATCCTTATTCCCAATTTCAGATTCGATATCCATTGATTCTAAATAGTATTCTAAGGCTTGCTCAAAATTGTTTAAACTTTCTTGCACAATTCCCAAATTATTTAACGCATTTATTATATCCGTATTGTCACCGATTTCTTTTCTTAGTTCTAAAGATTCTACAAAAAGTTCAACCGCTATATCATAATCACCTAAGAAGTAATGAGCTCCGCCAATATTCTTAATCGCTTCAGCTTCACCTTTTTTGTAATTCAGTTGTTCCGAAAGTTTCAGAGCACTATTTCCACTCTCAATTGAAAGTTCCAGATCTACCTGCCAGTAAGCTTTTGCAAGCATATTCACAGCATCTATTTCTTCAGTACCTGTTGTTTTTTCTATCACTGTTTTTAAGCTATCTATCTCTGCAGTCTGGGCAAAAAGCGATATCATTAATAAAAACATTAGCAAGAACATTAAATTATATTTCATGAACTTAACCTCTTTAAGAACCTTGCAAAAAGCGATGTGGGTTTTGCCAAAAATTCACCAATTACTTTTGCAACTTCTTCATTTTGCAGATAACCATAAACCTTATGCGGATTATTTTGTCCATTATATTCATAGGTGTTGTTGATGATAACATCAACAGGTTTAATGTTATGCCTGTTTTGTGAATAGTCATCAGCCAGATCATAATTCATAGTAATTTTATCATCAAGATCAGAAAAATTGTGCCAGCCAGATAGTATATTATTGGGAGTTGGTGGCTTAGCATTGTAATTAATTTCCAACTTCTGTTCCATTAATGTTTTCTTGATGATCAGTGGAAAACCAAGTGGAGATCCAATAGTAATAAAAGTATCTACTTTTAGTTCAGGAACATCCTGAGTTAATGTGTCGTAAGAAATTATTGAGCCCATAGAGTGTCCGATGAGTAATATTCGATCATATCTATATTTTTGTAGCACTTCTATTAATCTGTCTCTAAAAGTTTGTTTGGCTATCTGTTTTTCATCAACTTTACAAAAGCCATGATAATATACATCAAGATCTGTGAACATTCTTCGTACTGTAGAATCAACAATCTTCTCGATCCCACTAATTTTTTCTTCCTGCAGAATTATTTTATCTAAACCATCTTCCAATTTATCGAGTATTTTTCTTTTTATTCTCGGTTCTTTCTCATTAGATTCTGGTTTGCAAATTGGTGCATAAGGATGCTCTATATATGATGAATCTTTAGAATCTGTATTTTTTGGATCGAGTGGTATAAAATACTCAAGATCTGCCCAATAAACAAGCTCAAAATCAAACTCTACATTTTGCAACCCAATGTTATTTAATCCATCAATAATAGAACTTTTCCACCAATCTGCAAGAATTTCCTTTGGTGGTTTATTCTTTAACCCGTGTATTCCTATTATTATGTTTTTCAATTAGTAATAACCTTTACTATTTTAGCAGATTTTCCAAGCTTTTCTGCATAATCCATTGTGTATTTTGTTCCTTCACATTCTCCATCCCAAAAAGCAATTATTTCATCACATTCTTCAACGATCAATTTATCACGAATATGCTTTGCTTTGTCACCAAATTTTTTATGATCGGGTGGGAATTCAAGAAATATTATCTGATTTTGAAATGCAAATTGTTTGGCAAGTGTATCGGTTCCCGCTGCACCACCACTGATAATCACTGTGATATTGGGAATTTTTGTTAGAATATTTGAAAGAAAATTGAAATCACTGAATTTCTTGGTTCCAATTACTGCCAGTTTCATTTTAAAAGCAGCATCTTCTTGGTTTGTTTTACTTCTTCACCTACTCGTAATTGGTAAAAGTAAACTCCAGAACTTACAGGATCGTTATTTTGATTAGTTCCATTCCAGATAGCTGATCCTTCATTTCCACTCAGGATAGTAGGAATATTTTTAATATTCTGTCCTTTCAAGTTATAAATTATTACTTCTATGCTCTGAGAGCTCTCTGTGGATAAATTAAACCAGATAGTAGTTATAGGATTAAATGGGTTAGGATGATTCTGTAAATCGTAGTTCATAATTGGAAATTCATAATTTTCTGTGTCTGTGTAATCAGTTAAAAAATATGCTCCGCTTTGTGTACAGGCAAGAACCGATGGAGTATCAATAATTGGAAAATCTACTATGTTGAATATATTTTGATTTTCTAATCCGGTATTCATCATGAGTGGATCAACCATCGGGTATTCCCAGAAACCGACACCTTCCTCTTCCCAACCTGTAAAGATATTATCTTCACGATCTAAAGCCAATGCAGAAAGGTTTGTATCCCAAAAACAAACATCCCAATTCTCACCCAGATCAGCTGATGAATGAAGTCCAGAAGAATATGATTCTCCTGGCATATAGGCATATAAAGCTCCATCCGATGCGAATTGGAATCCCCTTACAGATGTATAGTCATTTACCAATTGCCATGAATTTAAATCATAGAAATAGAGATGTGCAGGAAAGTAGGAAGCCGGTTCTTCGCTGGTTGTAAAATAACCGTTGCAGTGGGGCTCCCAGCAAATTGCCTCACCTTGCGGTTCCAACATATATGTAACACTATTATAATCATTTTGGAATGCACCCACTAAAGTTTGATTCTGATGCCTTTTCCAATAATAAACGTGAGTATAGGTTTTTATAAGAATTTCATCACCAAGTGGAGAGATCTCACCTGCAGTAGCACCGTGATATGCACCTCCATATGGATCAAGTGAAGGTGGATAACTTAAGTCTCCGACATCTTCCATAACTATAGTTTGTGTTGTAGATTGTGGAAATTCTGCTCGATATACTTCATCATGCCCAACCGGTGATCCTTGAAGTCTTTTTGTAACGATGTAAAGATCGTTCGTAAGCGGATCGTGTAGAAGGGTTTCTGCATCATAATTTGCAGTTGGATATTGAACTGAAATAGTTTCTGCATCGTAAATCGTTTCGGTTACTGGTGCTTGGCTGTTACTTACAAAAGGTTCTTCAAAACGATAAATATATTTTGTGTCATATTGATTATTATTATCTCCGATATCTGCAACATAAATGTATTGCCCATATTCCGGTCCACCACCAATAGCAATATCTTCCCAATCTCGGTTGGAAACTCCGTCTATTGTATAAATTCCCAAATGTTCACCTGCTGAATTAAAAGCATAAACTGCAGGATCTCCACCGGAATCGTTAATTGCCCAAAATACATTTGCATTCAACCTGCTGGCAACAATACCTGATGCTTCATCGATCTCATCAAGTTCTAATAACCCAAGATCTTGCTGAGGAGAAAAATTAGGTGTTTCGGTATATTCCCAATTATAGATATTCTGATCTTGACTTAATACAAAATTCTCATCCTGGTTATTCATTGAATTAACTGAACCAGTATCAAATGAATTATCTTTCACCCATTTTAATCCGTTGTAGGAACGGAATAATCCATCATACGAACCTAAATAATAAAGGTAGTTTGTTGAGTTGTAATATAGGAACTGCGGAGCAAAAAACCAATCTATCAGCTCAAATTCGTATGTGTTCATGTTAAATTTATAAACGCCATCAGAGTTTGAATAAAGACCAAAAAGAATTAGAAGATTTTCATCATCCAACCTTATTGCATTTAGTGCACTCAACCCATTGCTATCATAAAAATTCCATTCACTTTCTGTTCTAATAAGTAATCCGTCAGTACAGAGAATTTCAATATTTTCAAATTCGAAGTTTGCATTATAAATTGGAAGATCAAGCGGACAATATTCATTCCA
>CAXCCM010000085.1:0-7432 GCA_963981005.1 uncultured bacterium
TGCATTAAAATGAATGCCAGCAGAAAACTGAAGGGTATTCCCCACGAAGCGAAAAGCGCATTCTTCCAACCTATAAAGATCCATAATACTATAAAAACCAGTATGATTCCAATTATAGCATTAGTTCCCAATGTGCTAATGCTGTTTTTAACTCTAATCGAACCATCGTTCCTTACTTCTACCGAAAGTCCTTCCATTCTATATTCAAATTCAGCAGTTTTTTTGTAAATATCTTCCATCACACTGATTATGTTCCCATCTGCTTTCTTGTAGATATCTACAGTAACTGCTTTTTTGCCATTAAGCTTACTTATTGTAATTGCCTCTTCCAATGTGTCACGTACGGTTGCTACATCTTCAATACGAACAGAGCGACCATTTGTATCCATGCTTACAACTAAGTTTTCTATTTGATCAATGTTATCAAATTCTCCCATTGTTCGTATCAGAAATTCTGCATATCCAACTTTTATGGAACCACCTGGAGCATTCTTGTTTCGCATGTTAATTGCATTTGCTAGATCGTTGAGAGAAATTCCATATTCCTTTAATTTATTGATATTACTATCGATCCAGATCTGACGGTCACGAGTTCCAGAAATATTCACTTTAGAGATATAGCCCAACTCTAAAATCTCATCTTTAAAATCATCTGCAAGTTCACGCAAAGCGTTATCAGAAAGATCTCCACCAAGAGCAACTGTACATATCTCATTTACTTCCCGCATATTTAATTGTAGTAGGAATGGATCGTCCGCATCTTCGGGTAGATCGTTCACTTTATCCATTTCCGTATTCAACTCATTCCATGCATCATCGATATCTGCTTTGGGGTCCATCTGAATATAAATTGTAGCTCTACCTTCCGAAGCTGTAGAAGAAATATAATCTACATCTTCCATATCAATTAGCTGATCTTCGATCTTTTTAACTACCAGAGTTTCCATTTCGGCTGGTGAAACACCCCTATAACTTACCATTATATAAAAGGCTCCAAAATCGACAGCTGGCATCTCTTCTTTTGGCATATATATCATTGTGTACAAACCAAATATGAACACAATTATCATGATCATATTTATAAGCACACCATTATCTACAGAAAATTTTGCTAAAGACATATCATCTCCTTAATTATTGCTATTGTAAATTGAATCCGGATTTTACTTCTACCAGAGTACTGTCTGAAAGGCTATCTATACCATCTATAACAAGTTTATCATTCTCTTGCAGACCAGACTTTATGATTACATTATTAGCAACTTTTTCTCCTAACTCAATAATTCTGATTTCAGCTCTGTTTTCATTATTAATAACATAAACAAATTGTTTATCATATTTTTCTCTAAGATTCTCGATGGATGTATAGAGCACATTTTCAAATGTATGTGAGTAAATTTGCCCTTCAACTATCATGCCCGGGAAAAGTTCTAAATTTGGATTTTGAAGTACAATCTCAATTGGATAATTATTGCCACCGGTTACGGGTCTAATACCTATTCCTGTAACCTTGCCAAGATATTCTTTCCCATAATACTTAATTGTTACATCATTACCTTTTTTTACAAAAGAGATATCAGATTCACTAACTCCTGTTCGAATGATAAGTTTATTAGAATTAACAATACCTGCTATTTTCATTCCCATATTCACCATCTCTCCAACTTCTAGCTTAAGTTCTGCGATATACCCAGCAACAGGTGCAGTAAATTGAGAATTTTCTAAGTTCTTTCTGGCAGATTCAGAATTTGCTAATGCTCCGTTGTAACCTGCTTGAGCACTCTTGAGAGAACTTTTTGCCTGTAAAAATTCTTTTTCTGAGATCTTATTTTCTTCATATAGTTTATTAGAGGCGGTTATACTTAGATTTGCTGTTTCTAAATTTGCTTCTGCTGCAAGTAAAGATGCTTGAGATTGCAAAAACATATTCTTAACATCTGTATTATCAATCCTGCCAATTGCATCACCTTTATCTACCCAATCACCAAGTTTTTTGTATATCTCTATTACTTTCCCATTTGTCTCACTAGAAAGATCTACATCTGTAATACCTTCTAATTTTCCAATAACATTTACATATTTATCAAGATCCTGTTGTTGCATTTCTTGAACCATTACAAGAACTTCTTTCTCTTTTGTTTTACTACCCATTGGGCTTTCAGATTTCTTTTTCTCTGTACATGAGATTAGTGACATTGCAAGTACAAAAATTAATAAGGTAAGTTTTGTTATGTTCTTCATTTTTTCTCCAATTATCTATTTATTATTTTTTCTAAAATTTGTGGATCTTCTTCGCCCATAATTAGCATTAAGTTAGATTTAGCACGTAAATAATTATAAAAGCTGCTTGTATATTGATTTTGAGCAGAAGTAAACATTACTTCAACAAATAGAAGATCATTCGCAGTATTCGCACCCAATGCAAAACGTTCTTTCATTTGATCATAAGTTTCTTGAGAGTAGCTCATTGCAAGTTTAGCAGATTTTACAGTTTTTGCAGCAGCTACCAGATTTATGATTGAGCTTTGCAAAGAGAGTTTGATACCGCTACTAACAGTTCCTAAAGTATATTTAGCTTGCTTTAGATTATGGTTTGCTTTTGCTACTTCTAAGCCATTATCTACCAGTGGAAAGATTGGGACAGATAGATTAATTCCAAGTTGTCCGCTTTCTTCATAATCATCTTGAATATCATATTTCGACCAACTATTGGAATATTGTAAATTTACAGATGGCAGAAAGTTCCCGCCTGCCATTAATAATGATTTTTTATTTGTATTAACTGAGATCTTAGATTTTTTAAGTGAAGGATTATTCTCCTTACCTATATTAACTACTGCTTCTATCATCCCGTCTAATTCGCTTATAGATTTGCTGCAAAGATCATCTAAAGTTAATTGATGCGCTTCGATAGGAATTTCTGACAATTCTTTGATCTCTTCGATCTGTAAGAAATTCGCGAGTTCTAACAAGCTGATCTGATACAAATTTTCCATTTGAATTAAATTTACTTCTTTGCCGGCTAACTCAGATTGGAATTGTAATAATTCAGCTTTAGAAAGTGTTCCGGCATCGTATCTAACTTGAGCTACATCCACATTTGTTTGAGATGAGAGCAGATCTTTTCTTGAGATCTCTAATAGGTTCTGATTTTCTAGTACATTAAAATATTTTGATTCAACATCTGCTATTGTACTCAATAATTTGTTTGTTAAATTTTCTTTGGCAATTTTGTAACCATCGTTAGCCATACGAGCACCAAGCCAGATTTTTCCACCATTAAAAATAGGTTGAGAAATCGTGTATCCATAAGATTGAGTTTCTTCCGCAAGTTCTGGTGTTCCCACCATTCTAAGCTCATTAAATTTTACATAGTTTCCGTTCACTGTGGCAGAAGGGATTAAACTCAAATAAGATTGCCACAAACTATTTTTACTGGCTTTTGTAGCTTGTTCCTGAGCAAGTAGATCTGGATTATTTTTTAGAGCCAATTTCTTAGCTTCGTCTAAAGTGAGTGATTGTGCAATTAAGTTCATTGATAACGAAATCACAATAATTGGTAATAATATTTTTTTCATTAATTCTCCTCTTTAAAGTCTTTTTTATTCACGGGAAGTATTGCTGCTTCTTTTATCTGCTTTAATGTTTCAAGTTCAAGACCTTTCATTTTTTTCATTGTCCCATGCATAATTTTTGCATAAAAGGGAAACTCCGGCATTTCACCATCTTCAATTGCCTGCTTATGTCTTTTTTTCATTTTCATTTCCATTTGCTCATGTTTATCTTCCCGATTCTTAATAATTTCTAAGAATTCTGTAAGAGTGATATTTTTTTGAACAAACCGAAATGCGTTCCAGAAATCCATAGGAGTATGAGATTTGTCTTTTCCCCAAAGAAATGTATTTAGTAATTCCAAGAAGTGCTTTTTACCTTCTTTTGTTAATGTAAAAACTTTGCGTGGTGGATTATTACCATCCTGTTTCATTTTCCCAGTAATAAAACCTTGTTTTTCTAATCTTTGCAATGTTTTATATACAGAAGGAGTTTTTACCCTTGCCCACATTTCAATTCCACGCTTTTCAAAATATCTAATAATTTTGTAACCATGCATTGGTTGCTTGCTTAAAGACCCCAACACAAACAGATCAAGTCGTGACATTATACCTCCAAATCACTTTCTATATTGTTCCATCTACAGTTTAATGACAGAATAAGTATAGAAATCCTGCATATTATTTTCTAATATTTCATTTTCTACTACTACACTTTAGAGTACCCATAAATTATTTCGTATTTTTAGAGTCAAGTAGATTATTCTAAAGTAGAATAGTTTTTGGAGCTCATTATGAATATTCCTCTTCACTTAGAATGACAGTATTTATCGCTATATATCACTATTAATTGATTTTATGTTTTTTGAGACAATTTTTCTTCTTGACATTATAACCTCCAAAAAAGTTTGTCCCCAGATATTTTTTAATAAAATAAATCATGAAAAGATAAAGATAGGAGATAAGGTGTATCGCAATAAATTGTTTTCAATTTTAATGATATTGATAATAGTAGTTTTTACAGTGACAGATATAGTTCATGCTTCGCAGTTTAAAGAAACAATAATATACGAAGTTGAACAATTCACTTCTGTACCTGGATTTTCAAAAACATTAACATATGAACAAAATGTACAATCATTCTTAGATTTTTTAAGACCCATCATAAAATCTGAGAATAGCTATATAATGCATGACAGGATCAAGTTAATTAATTTGATAACTAGCTTAGAAAAAGGAAATCTTGATGTAGATGATATCAACTGGATTAATAACAAGGCAATATATTATAAATTGTATAATTTTTCTTATACAAGTAAAGAGGATCTATCATATTTGTTAACCAGAATTGATGTAATTCCAGAGTTAATGGTTATTTCACAGGCAGCAATAGAATCTGCATATGGAACATCCGGTTTTGCAAAGAGGGCTAACAACCTTTTTGGAATGCGTACGATGTCACAGAGCAGGGGTATTATTCCTAAGAAGCGTTCAGAGGGAGCAAAATTTTATGTTGCAAAATATGAAACAGTAAATCAATCTATAGAGTGTTACTTAAGGAATTTGAATACCCATAATGCTTATTATGATTTACGCAAAAACCGAAAAGATTTCAGAGAGACAAATGAACCGGTAGATGCATACACACTTGCAAATGGATTAACAAAATATTCTGCTGAGGGTGACATTTACGTTCAAAAAATTAGAAGAACAATGAAGAAGCACGAAAATTCTTTGGATGAAGATATTCCAAATAAAATTTAGATCAAATTATGAATAACCTTAAAATCTTAAAGTAAAATTAGTTTCCACATTCTGCTCTGATTGTGCTGTAAGCGTACCACCATGCATTCTCATGATTTGCTTAGACAAACTCAATCCAATTCCAGAGCCATCTGGTTTGGTTGTAAAAAATGGTACGAATATTTTATCAATTACTTCCTTAAGGATTCCGGGACCGTTATCTATAACTTGCAATGCGATCTTACCTCTTTTATCTAAGAATGCTCGCATTACAATTTTTGCATCTTTAGTATCAGATAGTACATGTATTGCATTTTTAACTATATTTATAAGTACCTGTTCAATCAATTCTTCATCGGCTGTTAATTCCAGGCTAGGTGGTGAAATATCCAATACACATTCAACACCA
Organism: uncultured bacterium; assembly: GCA_963981005.1. Lineage (GTDB taxonomy): Bacteria > Cloacimonadota > Cloacimonadia > Cloacimonadales > TCS61 > Tenebribacter. Next base: position 5,704 of record CAXCCM010000085.1, read on the forward strand.
TTTATCATTAGGTCTTTTTCCATTAATAGGTGAACATTATTGAATATTTCGCTAACAAGAACAATATCAAATTTAGGTTTAGGGATTTTGGTAAGATTACGATAAGATTCAACAAAATGAACTAAGCCTGTACTTCTTTTAGATATCGTTTTTAATGAATTTCGAATATCAATTATAGTATCATCATCAATCATTTGAGGAATATTATCGGTCGTATCAATGTCTTTTAACAGCTCATTTATTGTTGAAGAAAGTGAAGCAATGGGAGTAATTGAATTCATTATCTCATGCGTTAGAACACGAATAAGTTTTTGCCAGGCTTCCATTTCCTGCTCTTCTAATTCAGACTGAATATTTTGAATAGAAACCAAGATTATGCTTTGCATTCTTATTTTAAATTCAGTTGCATAAACAGCTAATTGCATCATCATATCATTATCGGTAACCTGTACAAGTGTGCGCTCACCAGTTTTCATATTTTGCAATTTTTCTACAAGCTCAGAGCTGTAACTCTGCAGATCTTTAATGTTTTTAAGTTTGCTAACTTGAAATAGTTTTTTTGCACTATTATTTATCATCTCAACGCTACCATCTTTTTGGAACGCAATTAGGCTGATTCCAATATGCTGGATTACATTTTGAAGATAATGATAATGCTCTTCTTTTTCTGTTCTGATCTTCTGAAAATCTGCTATCACATCGTTAAAAGCATCTTTCATCTCATCATAAGCAGAACCTAAACCTTCTAGTCTAAAGCTTCGTGAAAAATCTGCATAGCGAATAGATTCTAAGAAACTGGTTAGATATCTGTTGGTTTTTTGAACATATTTTATTAGGTCAAAAACCTGAAAGATTATTAGTGTTCCCAACAAGATCGGAGTCACATTAAATCCAAAACTATAGATCGAGATAAAAACAGCTAAGATCATTAATATGATAAGAACTATGCGAACAACTGTATGAACTTTAAAATTCTTATAAACCATATTTTTCTAATCTTCTATAAAGAGAAGCCCTTGTTAATCCGAGTTCTTTTGCCGCCTGACTTATATTACCATCATACTTTCGTAATGCTCTTTGAATAACATCACGTTCTATATCTTCAATATTAAAAGTGCTTAAAGTTCCATCATTACTTGCATTTTGAGTTGTTTTCAGCATGAAATCATTTGGTTGCAAAATTTTAGATTCACTTAATATCACAGCTCTCTCTACAGCATGCTGTAATTCTCTTACATTTCCCGGCCAGCTATATTGACGGAGTTTCTTCATTGCAGTTGAATTAACACTTTTAATATTTTTCTTATATTTATGAGTAAATTTAAGCAGAAAATGTTCTACAAGCAACGGAATATCTTCTATTCTATCTTGCAGCAGAGGTAAATTGATCTCAACTGTATTTATTCTATATAAGAGATCTTGTCGAAAAGAACCCTCTTTTGCCATTTTATAGATTGGCATATTTGTTGCACATATCAAACGAACGTCAACTGGTCTTGGTTTATTAGATCCAACTCTTACAACCTCCCTCTTCTCGATAACAGTTAATAATTTCGATTGCAGTGAAGGTGATAGATTTCCAATTTCATCTAGGAACAGAGTTCCTCCAGAAGCAACCTCAAATCTTCCGGGTTTATCTTTTTTTGCATCTGTAAAAGAACCTTTCATATGCCCAAATAATTCGCTTTCGAATAGGGTTTCGCTAATTGCACCAAGATCCACACTTAGG
>CAXCCM010000086.1:0-7162 GCA_963981005.1 uncultured bacterium
CATTAGAAGGTAAATTTCTAAGGCCGTTAATAGAGCTTTGGAATAAATTGTTCATTGGTGTTGTGAACTTCCAACCTGCTGTCATGAGTGTTGGCCAAGAAGCCATCATGAATGCACGACCCAAAAGTGCAGGGTTGAAAATGTTGAAGCCTAAACCACCAAATATTTGCTTTCCAACTGCTATTGCAAAAATAGAACCAAGAACCGGTAGCCACCAAGGTGAAGATGAGTTAATATTGAAAGCAATAAGAATGCCAGTTACTACAGCACTTCCATCATTTACGGTTATTGGAACTTTTCTGAATTTTTGGATCAATGCTTCTGTAAAAACTGCAGCAGCAACTGCATAAATTGTAAGAAACAAAGACTGAATTCCGAAAAAGAAAATTCCTACCAGCAGTGCTGGTGTAAGAGCTAAAACGACCTGCCACATAACAGAATTTACTGATATTTTCTGCTTAATATGCGGTGCTGCAGAAACAGCAAAAACATCGTTCATATATCCTCCATAATTTTGAATTAGGGTTTAGGGTTTCGGGGTTTGTATTACCGATTCTCTATCCTTAATCCAACTTTTATTTAATATTATTTATTTACTTCGATTCTTTTCACTAACTTTAATTTTTCCGATATCTATCCATTGAATAAGTTTGATATGAGAAGGACACACATAAGCACAACTTCCACATTTTATGCAATCCATCACACCACTTTTCTCTGCTGAATCCCAATCATCATTACGAACGTGATGAGCAATAAAACTAGGAATAATATTCATTGGACAAATATCTACACAGCGAGCACAACGCAGACATACATCTTCACTATCTTTATGAGCTTCTTTTTTATTGAATAAAAGTAAGCCGGAACTTCCTTTGGTCATTGGTGTTTCTAAAGATGGAATTGCAAATCCCATCATAGGTCCACCCGATATCACTTTGCTAATATCTTCTGTGGTACCACCGCAATATTCCAAAAGGTCAGAATAATATGTTCCAATACGAGCTTTAATGTTTTTTGGATTTTTTACGATCTTACCGCTTATTGTGATAACTCTATCAACAAGAGGTTTTTTGTAACGTACAGCTTCAAAAACAGCGATAGCAGTTCCCACATTTTGAACAACTACATTCACATCCATGGGCAAACCACCCTTGTTAGGAACTTTACGTTTTGTTGCAGCGTAAATTAGTTGCTTTTCTGCTCCCTGTGGATATTTGAGGTGTAGACCAACAACACTTATGTTTTTTTCATTTTTTAGGAGATTCTTAAAAAGTTTTATAGCATCAGGTTTATTTGCTTCAATGCCAACAACTCCTTTCTTGGCATTCACTATCTTCATTAGAATTTTAAGCCCGGTTAAAATATCTTCAGCTTGTTCCAACATAATACGGTAATCAGCTGTAAGATATGGTTCACATTCTACACCATTTAATATTATCGTGTCGATTGTTTTTCCTTCAGGGGGTGAAAGCTTTACATGAGTAGGAAAACCTGCTCCACCCATTCCACAAACACCAGCTTCGGCAATCCGTTCTTTCATATCTTTTGCTGAGAGTTCCATAAAATTACTTTCATCAACCAATTCAACCCACTTATCTTCACCATCACCAGTAATCTCGATACCTTGAACTAATGCACCTGTTGGATGATTGAATTGTGCAAGCTTTGTAACTTTGCCGGATATTGAGGAATGCATTGGAATTGATACAAAACCACCTGCACCTGCAATTTTTTGTCCTGCCAGAACCTCGTCACCAATTTTTACAACTGGCTTTGCTGGAGCTCCGATATGTTGAGATAGAGGAATTACAATTTTTTTGGGTAAAGGCATTGGTTCTATTTTTTTATCTTTAGAAAAAGCCTTATTATCGTGTGGGTGAATTCCACCTGGAAATGTTTTGAGACCCATAATCTCTCCCTTTATTTTAAATAATACTATTAATAATAATTTTTATACCAAATTTTAAACTTTTATATTAATAGCAAGTATTTTTTTTTGCTCTTGCTAAAGCATAATATCTTAAAGTTCAGCTGTTGAATTTATCGATTATCAGGATGAAAAAATATTTATACTTTAATAATAAAATAGCACGTTCGAGAATAAACGTGCTACGATTTTATTATACAATGCGAAACTTCTTACGAAGAAATTCTATAAAGAAAAACTTCACAAATCTTCTAATTGTTTATGCTTATGCCATTTCAACTTTGAAGGTTTGACGCATATGACTAATTTTATTCATGTATTCTTCTTTTTGCTTAGTGCCGAGAAGATCTTTAGATGCTTGCTCTTTCACCTCTTCAAATTTTGCTTCAGCAGATTCCTGCTTTTCGTTTAACCTTATAATATGATATCCAAATTGTGTTTTTACAGGTTCAGAGATCTCATCTTTTTTCATGTTAAATGCAACAGCTTCATATTCAGGAACCATTTGCCCTTTTGGATATGATCCTAAATTCCCACCTTTTTCTTTTGAAGGGCATTTTGAATGAGCTTTTGCAGCATCTTCAAAAGTGATCTCATTGCTAGTTATTTTATTATGAACCTCTTTGCATTCTTCTTCACTATCAACTAAGATATGACTTGTATCTGTTTTTTCTGGAGTAGAAAATTTGGTCTTATTTGTTTCAAAATGTGCTTTTACTTCTGTATCATCAATTTTCACAGAAGCCATAAGATTGTTCACATTCAATTGAGTTAATATCATGTCTTTCATTTTTGAAATTTCATTTTTGAATTCATCTGATTCTTCAAGTTTGGTAGCTTTTGCATCTGCTAAGAAGAGAGTTTGGTTAATAAGCTCTTGCAAGATATGCTTTTTACCTTCTTCGTTTTGATATTGCATTGCCTGCTGTGGATCTAATCTTTTAATAAAACTATCTACTTGTGATTGTGTAATTTGAACTCCGTCTACCGTTGCTAATACTTTGTTATCCATTTTATTCTCCTATTTAATTATTATTTGAGGTTAGAAAAAAAATGTAAGTTTTTGTGTCAAACGGTATATTATCAGTTTCATAATACTTATCAAAACTTAGTAAGTATTATTTTCAATATCATTACGAAATAATGATTAAATAATGTATAAATTGCAAAATATTTTATATAGACAAAAAAACTTTACTTAATGATTTTGCAAACAATTATTATATTGAGGTTTAGAAATGAAATTAGGATTTATTGAAAAGAGAACATTCTGGCTATTGATGCTGGCATCTTTTTTCAATGGCTTTGTTTTTGGTACTTTCAATATTCAGGATGTTGTCGCAAAAAAGGCGTTGCTTGCCCTAGATTGGCAAATAACAATTCTGGTTATGTTATGGCCGCTCTCGAATCTATTCTCTATCTGGTGGGGTAAGGCACTTGAACGTTCCAAAAGTTTCTCTAAGTTTTTTGTTCTTACTGCTTTTATTGGCAGACTAGTTTTAATTTTTATGTTATGGACGCACAGCTATTATTCTTATTTAATAATCATGATCTTTGTGTTTTCCTTTAACTCACTTATAAGCCCTGCCCAGAACTCTATATATCGGCATAATATTTCTGCAGAAAACAGAGGGGTTCTATTTGGGTATACAGCAAGCCTAGTTACACTTATAGCAATAATTTTCAGTTATTCTGCTGGGAAGTTGATGGATGTAAATGAAGATTGGTTCCGTTACATTTTCTCTGTTGCTGGGCTGATGGGCTGCATAAGTTCCTTACTTATGGCAATGATAAATATCGAGAATAAAAAATATAATACAGCTAAGTTAAAATTTAAGCAATTATTTATAACGCCTATAAATAGTACTATTAATATCTTAAAGAAAAACAAGGATTTTGCGATCTTCCAAAGGAATTTTTTCATTTATGGAATCGGTTTCATGATCATACTTCCTGCAATTCCCAAATTTTTGGTAGAAGAACTTAGGATGGACTATTCGCAAACATTTATGGCAAAAGGCATAATATCTCAGTTAGGAATTTTATTGCTCTCACCAATTGCTGGTAGAGTTCACGATAAAAAGAATCCATCATTTTTTACTTTTTTAGCTTTTTTCACTTTAGGATGCTATCCTGTAATTTTATTGATCTCCAGTTATTTTATAGGTTCAGGAATTGAGAATTACATTGTTTATTTTGCTTATCTTGTTTTTGGAGTTGGAATGTCTGGTATTGTTATCTCCTGGAATATGAGTTCCATTTTCTTTGCAGGTGATGATGATGTCTCTATGTATCAAAGCGTTCACGTTACACTTACAGGCTTAAGAGCGCTTATAGTTCCATTTATTGGATATATTGTCTTAAAATATTTTGGTGTGAAAGCTGTATTTATTATTTCTGTAAGCATGTTTTGGTTAGCTTCGGTTTTAAGCTATCTAGATTATGTAAGAATTTGCAAATCTGGCTTTGAATATTCAGCTAAATTTGACAAGATCGTAAAATATTTTCGTAGAATTCCACCCAGAGGATGATTATTGGAGGATCATTGAGAAAATCAATTTTATTTATTTTATTAGCTTTAGTTAGTTTTGCATTTGCAGATATTACAGTTGAATATAAATCTTCTTTAGCATCGGAAGTTATTAAAACTATCAAGATAGAAAGTGTAGATTATTTCAATGTTTTCGAACTAAATAAAACTTTCAAGGCCAATATCTCTGATGATCTTTTGGATCAAAGAATAAATGTGAATATTTACGGAGAACAACTGATATTTTTAATGGATTCGTCATTGTTGCAATATGGTTCAGATTACTTTAATATGACGCATAACATAATTCAACAAGACGGGAAATATTTATTACCTGTAGAGTTTCTTACAAAGATATTACCGCATATCTTTAGTAGTAAAATATCTTGGAAAGATAGTAAGCTTATAGCTCAAACTCCAATTGATAATTCAATTAGTCGAATTGTGTTGGACCCTGGGCATGGCGGGAAAGATCCTGGAGCTGTAGGATATTCCAAGAAAAATTTTGAGAAAGAAGTTGTTTTGGAACTTGCTTTAAAATTAAAGAAAAAATTAGAACAACAATTAGACGTGGTTGTTCTTTTATCACGAGACAAAGATGAATTTGTATCACTGCAGCAACGCACAAAATTTGCCAATGAAAATAGTGCTGATCTGTTTATTTCACTTCATTGTAATGCGCATAGAAATTCTAAGGTCGATGGTATTGAAGTTTACTATTTATCTACCGCTAAAACAGATGAAGCCAGGGCTGTGGAGGCTATGGAAAATCAGGTTGTTTATGAGTATGAAGGTGGAAAAGAAGCTGTAAAAAAATATGATGATCTTGCCTTCATTTTAGCTGATATGGCGCAGAGTGAGCATTTAGAAGAGAGCTATAATTTGGGTGCTAATGTTCAAACAGCACTTGTTAGTGCAACAAAAGCGTATGACCGTGGTGTGAAGCAGGCAAATTTTTATGTATTACGCGGTGCTTTTATGCCTGCTGTACTTCTTGAATTTGGTTTCTTATCTAACAAAGAAGAAGAGAAGAAATTGATAACCAGTTCATATCAAGATAAACTAATTGACTCAGTGTTTATTGGCATTAGAGATTTCAAAATGAAATACGATCAGATGCAGTAAACAATTCTGAATAAAAAATAATTATAAATATTTTGACAGAAAATACCGCTAACTTTTTCTGACTCCGAAAATTATAAAGATGGAGGAATAAATGCCAAATCATGTGTCTTGCGAAAAAAGACTAAGACAAGAAAAGAAGCGTTCAGCTGGTAATCACTATGTGAAGATGACTATTAACACACTATCCAAGAAAATGAAAAGTGATATTTCTATTGAAGAGAAGGAAAAACTCATCGCAGAAGTATATTCACAATTGGATAAAGCTGCAAAAAATCATGTCATTCACAAAAGAACAGCTTCTAGAAGAAAGGCTAGAATCTCTGCATATTTTAATGCTGAGAAAGCTGGATTAAAAGAAAAAAAATAATTAATAATATATAAAACTGGCAGACATATTTTGTGTCTGCCTTTTTTATTATCAGCCAAAATATCAATTTGAGGAATTTAATGGATACAAACCTGCTTATTTACATTTCAATTGCCATAGTTATAATTGCATTAATTGTAATAGTAATAAAGAAGAAGAAACGTTCAATTGTAGAGATTAAAGCAAAACCTGAGAGCTTAAAAGATAAGCTTGCTAAAACAAAAAATGGCCTACTTGGTAAACTTGCAGAAATAGTTAAATTACGTGGCAAAGTTGATGATGAATTGATGGATGACCTAGAAGAGATGTTGCTTCAGGCCGATGTTGGTGTGCAAACAAGCGGTGAGATAATTGATAGCTTAAAAGAAGAAATAAGGCTAAACAAAATAACCTCTTTGGAAGAAGTTCAAAAACACATAGAAGAGATAATTCGCGAATCACTCCTGAAAGACTATGGTAGAAAAACAGATCATCTGCAATATGAAAATATTAAGCCATTTGTGGTTCTTTTTACTGGTGTAAATGGAGTTGGAAAAACCACAACTATTGCAAAACTATCAAGGCGATTTTCAGAAAGTGGTAAGAGCGTTCTTATGGTTGCCGCCGATACGTTCCGAGCTGCTGCGATCGATCAACTAGCAATTTGGGCAGAAAGAACAGGTGCAGACATCATGAAACAGCAGGAAGGGAGTGATCCATCTTCTGTTGTATACGATGGTATGATGAAAGCTGTTAATAAAAAATATGATGTTGTTCTTATAGATACAGCCGGAAGACAGCACACAAAAGTTAACTTAATGAATGAGCTATCCAAAATAAAACGAACCATAAAAAAAATTATCCCGGATGCTCCGCATGAAACATTATTGGTGGTGGATGCAACGACGGGTCAGAATGCAATAACACAAGCAGAATTATTTAACAAAGTGACCGATCTTTCTGGGTTAGTATTAACAAAATTAGATGGAACCGCTAAAGGTGGGATCGTAATTGGAATCAAACATCAGCTTGATATCCCAGTTAAGCTTATTGGAGTGGGAGAGACCTACAACGATCTTCGTGATTTTGATGTTAACGAATTTGTAGAAGCAATATTTGAATAGATTGGTACATGTCTTCGTCATTTACTGAATAACAGTCGGATGATTAAGGATAATCGTCCCTACTTCACAAAACTATAAAGTAATTTTATTTCATCTGCCCAGATTTC
>CAXCCM010000087.1:0-7043 GCA_963981005.1 uncultured bacterium
CTATAACCATATAAGCGAGATCTTCATTCCAGGCTGAATCAGTATTCCACAAATAGCATTCAACAACCCAGTTCATTATATCTGTAGCTGCACCAATGATTTCCAGATCACCATCATTATCTACATCACCAAACACTGGTGGTATTTGCATTGTGGTTGAGTACATGGAAGTTCCACAGTCTAATGGCCAATCAGTAAGATGAGTTCCATCATGATTATAAGCATCATATCCAAATCCAAAATTATTATCATCTATCATCAATTCTACATTATCATCACCATCAATATCAGCAATTCCAACTTGAGCATAAATCGCATTTGTAGGTCCAGCAGGAAATCCTGCAATATCATTACCTTCAGAATCCCAGGCAAAAATATAATCCACTGGGGTACCAGATCCAACTTGATCACCCACAACAACATCTATCGAGCCATCTGCATCTATATCTCCCAGAGAGACAGTTCCAAAGATCCAATAATTTGTGGTTTGGGGCCAACCGGTAACTGAACTGGCATCACTATTAATTGCAAAAACTGCTCCAGCACTAGCAGCACATCCACCCCAAATTATTTCTCTAAAGCCATCTCCATCAAGATCGAAGATTATCGGTTGTGAATATGAATAGTTATATCCAGCATTTGTAAGTGGAAATCCATCCAAAATATTACCATTAACATCATAAACATGAAGACTATTGTAGCTAAGAGCAACTATTTCAGGAATTCCATCTCCGGTTATATCACCTACAGAGATCCCAGCTCCCGGAATGTAATCCAGTTCTTGTGGCCAGCCCGGATATATACTTCCATCTCCATCATAAACATAAACCCAGCCCTGCGGATGACTTCTTTCATTCACAAGTATTTCCATATCTCCATCTGCATCAATATCTGCAAGACAAACGTTGTTTGTACCACCTCCAGCTTGAGTTACAGGAAATCCGGCACAAGATGTTCCATCTAATTCAAAAGCATAAAGAGCACCTGTATTAGCCGTAGAATTATTACGGCTTGTGCAAACAATTTCCATCTCTCCATCACCGTCGATATCACCAGCTGCAGGACTGCTCCAAATATAAAAACTTAGTTGTACTGGCCATCCGGGAACAGTAGTTCCATCCAAATTTAAAGCAGTTATTTTTGTTCCAACACCAAAAAGAATTTCAAATTCTGGATCTGCATCCATATTCACATAAATAGCTCCATTTTTGCAATTGGAGCCGGTATAACTTACAGGCCAGCCAGTAACAACCGAGGGAAGTTCTCTTTCCCTAGAAATGTTATTAATTTGAAAATCCAGATCATTTATTAATACTTTGCCTTCCATATCAGGAACAACCGTTCTTTGGATTTCTTCCGGTAGTTGAGAGTAGTGAACAACTTCTGCTGAAAGTTGTATTGATGCTAAAGTAATAAAAATTGTGAACATTTTAAATAATTTCATGATAACTCCTCTAAGCTATTTTTTTCTGTTTTCATTAATTGAGTTATCTAATTTTCGTGTCAACAATCTTGTTGGGTTGTAAATACTTTGCTTATATACTAGCTTGAATGGGGTAGAATCAAAATTCGATTGACACTGATGAACTTATTTAAAATATCGAATGGAAATAAATAGGAAATATAATGAAAAAGAAATTTGATTTTGGCCCATATTTATATATTTTACCGGCTGCAATTATTGTAATTGTTTTCCGTTTGATACCAATTGTTTTATCGTTCATTGTAAGCTTTTATGATTGGACAATAACAGGACCCGGGAAATTTATCGGTTTTGAGAATTACATAATGATGTTTCATGATGGTGAATTCTGGCAATCGATGTTGAATACTTTTTATTTAGTGATATTTGTTGTTCCAATAAGTTTGGTTCTTTCACTAATTTTTGCAAATTTCTTAAATGGGATAGAAAAACTGAAGAGCCTCTTCCGCTCAATATACTTCATCCCCACAGTTACATCAATGGTTGCAATTTCTATTGTTTGGAAGATCATATTTAATCAACAGACTGGGCTTGCGAATTTTTTCCTAACTGGAATTGGACTTGATCCAATGGGATGGCTAGCAGAAAGTAGAGGGATCAATGACCTTTTCTTAAGTAGTTTAGGAGTTAATTTCAGTGGGATTATTCAATCACTTTCTGGTGGAATTGGGATAAACTATAATACTTTGTATCTACTGCTTGGTGGTCCTTCGCTAGCTTTATTCTGCATTATTATTGTAACTATTTGGAAAGGACTCGGCTATAATACTATTATCTACTTAGCCGGACTGCAGAACATTCCAAAAGTATATTATGAAGCTGCTGATATTGATGGTGCAGGAAAGATAAAACAGTTTTTCAAGATCACATGGCACATGATCTCTCCAACCACATTTTATGTTCTCATGATGACCACAATTGTTACATTTCAGGTTTTCTCACAAATATATCTGATGACAGGTCCACCAGTTGGAGGTCCTCTTGGAACAACCAAAGTGATCGTTTACTTCCTATTTGATAAAGGATTTGGCGAAAGTAATAACCTTAGTTATGCAAGTGCAATCGCTCTTGTGCTATTTGGAATAATTCTCACGCTCACGCTTTTCCAAAAAAAGCTGGAAAAGAAAGTTCACTATTAAAGGTAATTAAATGAAGAAATCAGTATCATACATAATTTTAAGTGTTTGTGGATTGTTAATGGTTATTCCATTTATCTGGATGTTAACAACTTCTGTAAAATCTCAATTGGAAGTGAATAAAGGCAATGTTGGGTTTTTGCCCATTGAGCATTATTCAACTTATGAAGAGGATGGAAATATTTACAGAATAACACAGGTAAAGGTGGATGGAGATAGCACCTACATTCATATTTTCGATGAGAATATGAACAGGATTCGATCTTACGAAAAGGTTCTTTCATCTGATATTGAAGAGAAGACTGAAGTAAAATTACATTTTGAGAATTATAAAGAAGCTTTTACCAAAGTACCATTTAAAAGATATTTTATCAACACACTTTTCGTATCGTTTTCCGTTGTGTTTGGTGTATTGGTAACTGGGGCTTTAGCTGCTTATGCTTTTGCTACAATGAAATTTAAAGGCAGAGACTTCATATTTTATCTTTTTATAAGCATGATGATGGTTCCTCAACCGGTTTACTTAATTCCATCTTATGTGTTATTAAATCATCTTGGTTGGATAGATACCTACAATGCTCTCATAATTCCATGGATCGCAAACATCTTCACGATTTTTTTGCTCCGTCAGCAATTTAAAACTATTCCATCCGAGTTGTTTGATGCAGCAAGAATTGATGGTTGCGGACGCTTCCGCACTTTATGCACGCTGGTTCTTCCGCTTTCTAAATCTGTAATTGTTACTTCAGCTATATTTGGCTTTATAGGAAGCTGGAACAGCTTCATGTGGCCACTTATCATGACGGATAGTCCTGCAATTAGAGTACTTCAGGTTGGTCTTAGCTATTTCTCTCAAGAAGCATCTGCTCAAACATCACTATTGATGGCAGCTTCTACATTTAGTATATTGCCATTGGTTATTTTATTCCTATTCGCTCAGAAGCAGATCATTGCCAGTTTCGCTTCGAGTGGATTGAAGGGATAATTTTAGAAACGAACAAAAGAGTGACTTTTAGTAATATAAAATGAAGCGAGTAATCATTATTGGGAATGGCGGTTCAGGGAAATCAACTTTCTCAAAAAAACTAAATAAACATCTTAATCTTGAATTGATACATTTAGATAACTTATTTTGGAAACAGAATTGGGAACAAACTCCAAAACTTGAATGGAGAGAAATTGTAAAAGAGATAATTCAGAAAGATAATTGGATTATTGAGGGTAATTTTAACAGTACTCTAGAACTAAGAATTGAACGTGCTGATACGATCATATTCTTCGATATCCCGAGATTTATTTGTTTATGGAATGCTACAAAAAGAGTGATCAAAGGAAAGTATTTTAAGGTTGAAAGAGATGACATTACAAAAGGCTGTAACGAAAAATTTGATCTTCTTTTTTATAAATGGATTTGGAATTATAATAAAAGTGTAAGACCAAGATATTTGAATTTATTAGATTCATTAAAGAGTGAAAAAAGAGTAATCATCTTCAATAATTATCGAGCAGTAAATAGATTTTTAGAACAATTAAATAATTGATTTTCTACACAAAGAAAGCAGCTACAATAATATAACCTACTATCCTGAACGAATAAACAATAATCGAGAATTTAAGGAAATTTATACGAAAAACTCCAGCAGCGATCGTAATGGGATCTCCTACAAAAGGTGCCCAGGCAAGATACAAACTGTAAGTTCCATATTTACGGACGTATCTTATTGCTTTTCTGCCATTCTTACTTTTTCTCATTTTTGGAATTAGTGGTCTTCCAATAAGTCTTCCGATCCAATAATTTGCAGCACAACCCAAACTGTTTCCAAGCGAGCAAGAAATTAAAGCTGGTATCGGTTGAGCTCCTGCAGCTAGTGCTGCAAGTAGAATAGCAGATGAACTTGCTGGTACAATTGTAGCTGCAATAAATGATGTGAAAAAAAGTGCTAAAACACCGTAATTATTTATGAAATCCAGAAGCCAGGGAGCAAGATCCATTTAGTTATTCTCAACAAATATATTCATCTGTTTCCCAATTCAATGGGTTATTTTGAATATACATTTTTGTGTTATTAAGGTCAGTTTCATTTCTAATAATATGATCATAATATCCACGCTGCCACACATGCGAACCTTGTTTATCATTAAATATATTTATAGATTTTGATGAATTCATTTTGAACTTCCCAATAACTTTTGAAATTAACATTTTCCTTCTTTCAATTCGTAGGGGTAATTCACGAATTACCCTGTTACTTTGTTGTGTTATTAAATTTTCTTTAGATGATTCGTGAATCGTTGGTTTGCTTTCGATTGATTCATAAATCTTTCGTTTCTCTTTGGGCGATTCGTGAATCGCCCCTACGATCCAGATTATGCCGTGGATATGATTTGGCATTATAATGAAATCATCTAATTTCACATCTTTGTAATTCTCTGGAATTTGAAGCCAGCAATCTTGAATAATTTTTCCAAGGTCATTTAGATGCATTAATCCTTTATTTATTTCACCAAATATATTAATTCTTTTATAAGAACAAATTGTAATATAATAAGCACCTAAATTAGAATAGCTATAATTTTCTAATCGCAATGATTTTTTTCTTTTCATCAAATAATAATTTGATCTTTTATCTCATGTTCATTAGGTTTTAATTCAATTATGTCCAGATCAAATTCCGAAAGCATCTCACGTAAATTATTAAGAACCGGATTTTCTGTAAAAAAATGTCCTGCATCAATAAGCGGAATACGACTTTCAAGAACTGTGTGATAGGTAAAATCAGCCGAAACAAAAACATCTGCCTTTCCATATACTTTAGAGATCAATGATGTTCCGCTACCACCACATATCGCAATTCTTTTAACTTTAATATTAGCTGATTTTCCAGCTTTCCACAACTTTACAAATGGTGCATTTAAATTCTTCTTAACCTCTTTGGCTAATTCTTCTAAAGTCATTTCTTGCTGTAGCTCACCCAGCATTCCAAGTCCATAATTTTCGTTAGGTTTAGATTGCAGATTTACAGAATATGCTGGAGTTTCGTAGGGATGAGCTTTCCTCATTGCTTCAATAACTTTATTCAATTTAAAAGAATCAACAAAAAATTCTAGTTTGCGTTCAACAATTTTTTCCAATTTATCCTTCGATCCTAAAATTGGATTGCTGCCATCCTTTGGCATAAATTGACCACTTACTTCATAATCATTCATACAATTACTATAATTTCCAATAATCCCAGCACCGGTTGCAAAAACAGCATCAGCTACTTTTACCATACTTGCCGATGGAACATAAACAGCAACTTGGTAAACTGAGGCTCCAGATTCCGTTGTAAGGAATTCAACATTTTGTAGTTCAAGTTTTTCTGCTAAAGCAGAATTAACACCTTTTTTTATAACATCCAGATTTGTATGAGCACAAAAAACAGAAATATTGTTTTTGATCAATTTAAGATAGATTGGATTTGTGATCTTTTTTATCGGTTTCAAAATGAAAGGATGATGTGAAATGATAAGATCTGCATTTTCCTTTATTGCTTTATTTATAGCGTTATTTGTAACATCTAATGTAAGTAATATTTTTTTTACTTTTTGGTTTCCATCACCAAGTTGGAATCCAACATTGTCCCAATCATAAGCAAGAGATGGATTGGCAATCTTATGAATATGTGCAATAATATCTGATACTTTTAAAATATTATTTTTCATTTCTAATTCCTCATTTCAAATTATCTTTACTTAACATCCCATGGGTAAACTATCCAGTTATTCCCAGCATTTTCACCCACGAAATCAGGTTTAAATTTACTAGTTTCTTTAAGGTGAATTACGGCAGTATGCAAACTTTTTGGAGAAAGTGCTTCAATATATTCTTTAGCTTTTACAAAGGTTCCACCAGAATCTGCAACTTCATCAACCAGTAAAACGCTTTTGTTCTGAAAGCCAATATTTACAGGAAGATCTTGCACAATAGTTGGATCATCTAGTAAATTATCTTCACTATCATAATTTATTATTCCTATCGAGTAAAGCGGCTTAGGGAATCTTCCATCATGAGGAAGAAAAGTACGAAGAATTCTTGCAGGTATCCAGCCACCGGTTGCTATTCCTATTACAAGATCAATTTGAATTCCGCTACTTGTTATTTCTTCAGCAATTTGCTTAACCAGATCGTGCAACTGATCATAAGAATACCTTACTTTTTTTACTTCTTTCATAATTATCCCCCTAGTTTTTCTTTTACTTCCCAATACGTGAAACCTTTACGCGTCAAGTAGTTTAATATTTTCTCATCTCTCTTATTTTTTTCAAGGTTGGAATATCTACGTTCTGCATTCTGAATATTTTTCTCTAATATCTCATTAGCTATTTTATAGGTATATTTTTTTTGAATAGTATTTGATATTAAATTTTCATTTATCTTCTTT
>CAXCCM010000088.1:0-7012 GCA_963981005.1 uncultured bacterium
GCTCAAAAAGTTCATATCCCTCCAGCTCCGCTTCGGTTGTAGAGCGGATCTTAGATTTCAATTCCTCTTCCAACATTCCAGATTTTTCGATCATACTGCTAACAACTTCTCCAGAAATATTTACCGTGATCTCGGAAGCCAGATTTTTAAGAGCTTCACTTGTTGCTTTTTCAATATGGTCGTTACTGCCTTTTATTTTGGAAGCATGCCCGATACCAATGTAGAATTCCTTATTAATAGGTCTACTTGTTACCCAGTCAGGTGCTTTTTTTGCATGAAGAAAATTAATTTGAGAAAATAAACATATTAGTAATAGTAATTGGAAAAATCTTTTCATCCAGTCCTCCGAATTTAGAAATAATAGATACAGGAAAGTGTAACTGTACTCACAGTTTTCTTGTAAATAAAACCATCTGTATCGTTTAACATTCTGTCTATCTCAAAAGTAGAAGTATCTACAGAGAGATCCATTGAATACTGATCTGTAATTAAGCCTGTACCAATTGAAAATGCTGCACCTTCTACTTGTTCTTCGTTAATATCTGTAAATAAAGTTGGAAGCGAACGTCCACCAAGTCTAAGAGGAATAATAGCAAAATCCCAGAGCTCGGTAAAGAGATATTCTGCTCCAAATCTAAATTGGTTCAGATCAAGATTTTCCATCTCCTCGTCATTGCCAGTAAGATCTTCATAATCTTCTTTAAGTGTTGTCTCACTGAATTTTCTAGTTTCCACATCCACTGATATTGTTAAGTTATCACCAAAACGGTAAGAAGCTCCAATACCGAACATCAAAGGCATCCCCAGAGTATAGGAACTACTGGATTCAACAGGTTCTGGATCATAAATAACTCCATTATCATCTGAATACTCTTCCAATGTAAATTCTTCATCTACGGAAAGCTCAAAAGGAGTTTTTGCAACGATTCCAATTCTTAATGGGATTGGATTATTCTTGTAATTTAGATCTAGCATCGCACCAAATACAAAATTTACACCGGAAAATGTCCAATCAGATTTATCATAGTAATCCCAATTGTAATAATAATCCAGTGAATCTTTATCTATAATATCTGTTGATTCTAAAAAAGCCTCACCAACCCATAAATTTGCAGAAACTCCCAGAGAGAATATTGATGCTAATCTATTTGCGAGACCAATTGTAATTGTGCTAGTGCCACCTTCTGTGTATGCTTCATTGATATCATTATAATATCCCCAGGTATCTTCATAATACTCTTCTTCATAAAAATAAGAATATAGATCGAGTTGCCTCTGCACAGCTAAAGCGGTAACAAATTTCATACCGGAAAATTCAAATGGATAGACTCCACTCAAAAAATTCAGGATACCATGTTCATCTTCATAAGTCTCTGACCAAGAATTATAATCTACTTCATATACTTCAGCAAGACCCCTACCAACAATTGATGCTTCTGGTTTATCTAGTTGGGTTAAACCGGCAGGATTCCAAGAAATAGCAGTTGCATCATCTGCAACACCAATAAAAGCGCCACCCATACCAGCTGCACGTGCCCCGACTCCTGTGAAGTTCCAATCTGGCCCTAAATTAAAATCCAATTGAGCAAAAGCACAAGTAGTAATAATTAGAATTGGTATTATTAGTTTTAATCTCATATAATCCTCTCAAATAAAGTAACCCTCATAAATTTGATAAATATGAGGGTTTATAATTATTTAGAAATAGAATACGCACGAAAGTGTAGCTTTGAACTTTGTATTGGTTCCACTTTCACTCTCATTAAAATCAGGCCAATTATCCCATTCTTCTTTAACTGTAGTCAATTCACCTGTAGCATCAATAGCAACTCTTTCAAATATCAAACCTGTACCAAATGCGAATCCACTACCAATTACCTGATCTGTATATTCCCCATATCCTGATGGGCCTTCTCCATTTGCTTGAAGTGTTGGAATTGTCTTATAACCGAATCTAAATGGAATAACTGCGAAATCGGAAACAACCAAATACTCTGCTCCAACTCTAATTTGGTTAAGGTTTTCCTCACTCTCACTTAAATCAGCTGTTCCACCTAACTCATAATTGATCTTGCTTTTGCCATATGCTCGGATTTCATAATCGGTAGATATAGTAAGATTATCACCAATTCTATAAGATGCCCCAAAACCCATCATCATTGGCATATCCACAGTATTTTTATAATGAAGATCTTCAAAATACTCATAATCTGCATCTACTTCTACACCTAATTTAAAAGGAGTTTTTATCATCATTCCAATTTTAAGTGGTATTGGATTTTGCAAATTATTCAAATCTGTCATCAAACCAAAAGCCATGTTAAAACCAGAAAACGTTATAGTTCTTTCAACATTGTCATAATCGAAAGTGTTCTTGATGCTATTCCCCATCCAGATGTTTGTAGAAAATCCCACTGATAAAATTGGCAATACTCTTACTGCAATACCAGGAATAATTGTATTTGCTCCGCCATCTGCAGTTTCGTCTTCATCACTTTCCCAACCACTGTACCAATCAAGTTGCTTTTGAAATGCAACAGCTGCAACAATTCTACCATCCATAAATGGATAAGCTGCACTAGCAAAGTTTAGAATAAAGTGACTTTGATTATCTACGTTATTATCATAATAGGTAGATTCATATTTGTAATTCTCAGCAATGAATCTGCCAACAACAGAGACCTCAGGTCTATAAAGCTGGGTCAGTCCACCTGGATTCCAGGTTATCGCTGTAGCATCATCTGCTACTCCAATAAAAGCCCCTCCCATACCTGCCGCACGAGCACCTGCTCCTGATATATTCCAGTCGATAGCATTTAAACTGAACCCGATAGTAAAGATTAAAATAAGTATTA
This sequence comes from uncultured bacterium, assembly GCA_963981005.1. GTDB lineage: Bacteria > Cloacimonadota > Cloacimonadia > Cloacimonadales > TCS61 > Tenebribacter. The sequence goes on from CAXCCM010000088.1 coordinate 2,856, forward strand.
ATGCTTTTGTTTTCATACTCCCTCCCTTTATAAAATATCAATTCTCTAAATTAATACTTCTTTTTATCAATAAGATTGAAATTATACTTTAAAAATAAATGATTCCTGAAATCCCCGCTCTTAATCTCTCAGCATTATAAGTTGCAAAACCAAAATCTGTTTCAAACATCGCATAATATGAAAATATATCAATTGCAAATTTTTCAAAAATAAATCCAGTTCCAAAAGATATTCCGTTACCAACTATCTGATCATTTTCTGCTGTATAATTTGTGGTTGGAACATTCTGGAAACCGAGTCTTAGTGGAATAACAGCGAAATCAGAAAGAAATAGATATTCTGTACCAATCCTGAATTGATTCAAGTTCCCATGACTAAGTACATCCTCCATGATTTCACCATCATCATCAACATAAATCGATTTTTTATCTTGGTAATTTCTAGTCTCAAAATCTGCAGAAATTGTTAGCATTTCACCAATCCTATATGAGAAACCTGCACCTAACATTAATGGCATTTCAATAGTTGTTTCTCCATACTCTTCATCTACCATTAGATCAAAAGGTGTTTTTACTGATATACCCAGTTTTAGGGGTACTGGACTCTGTAGATAATTAAGGTCGATCATTCCACCTAAACCCATATTAAAGCCTGAAAAATATCCTGTATTTTCTTCATCATAACCAACTTCTGAATATTCATAAGTGTATGAGCCCAGCCAAATATTTGCAGCAAATCCTACAGCAAGTACATTCATAAATCTCGAACCAGCACCAATGTTAACTGTACTTGCAGCTCCACTCAACTCTTCATAAGCATAACCATGGTCAGTATATTCATACAACTCCATCTGCCGTTGAAAAGCTAATGCTACTGTAACCTTATTTTCACCAAAATTAATAGGAACAGCAACACTAGCAAAGTTCATAACAAATGTATCATATCCTTGTTCATAGGGACCAAATTCGTAATCTTCAGAATAATACTGTGAAACTATAGAAGCTTCCATTCTTTCTAAATTATAAAGTCCAGCTGGATTCCATGTTATTGCTGTTGCATCATCCGCAACTCCAATAAAAGCACCACCCATACCTAAAGCGCGAGATCCCGCACCTGTTAAATTCCAATCTACTCCTTGAGCAAATAGTCCACAAAATGAAATGAGTAGGATCAATACAAATAATTTTTTCATTACTCTCTCCTTTATTATTTTACAACTACTTTATCTTCTATTTCAATTGGACTTATTGTACCAATTGGCTTGGCAATTGACATCTTCTCTTGAACCTGAACAACAATGAGCTCTCCGAGCGGGGTTACGTTCTTACCTAAAACTTCTTTTGTTACTGGATGATAATATTTTTTCCCCTCTTTATATGCTACACATTTGGTTCCCTTACGAACCCCCACATTACTACCAATACTCAAAATTATTTGATCTTCCTCAACTTCCATCACAATTCCTTCAACCAAAGGTAGATCATTATAGATATCTATTGCTACCTGCTCAACAAGATTTTCTATTGTTTCTATATTTGTATTTCCAGAATCAGCTTCCTTGGCAACTATTAACACACTTGTTTCAGTATCAATACCTCGTGCACTAACTTTTACGAATCCGACTTGCATATTTATATTTCCGAGTATTATAACATCTGCACCTGCAAGTTTTCCAACTTTAATTGCAGTTTCTTCATCAACAAATCCGGTTAACCCAAGTTTTTGCTCTTCCATGATCTTATCAAGAGCACTTCTTTCGATCACCCTGAATCTTCTTAGATTTACAAGTTGAATAATTAATTTTTCTGTAACAGAGTCTGTTAAGTCCTTTGCCTCGTCATTTCCTCCGAACGGAAGAACAGCAACTGATAATCTCGAGCCAACTTGAGTTACTTTTGAAGGGTCATACGTTAGAGCTCCAACAGGTAGCTTGCTCACTTCACTTCGCTGTTCCTTAAGCTTATCCAACTTTGCACGTTCTGCTTCTAATTCTTTATTCTTCCTGGCAATTTCCTGCTCCATCTTCTTAAGTTCTTTTTTTTCTTTTACTTTTTTCTCTTTTGCTAGTTTATTTTTTTCATCCTCTATCTCTTTTTGTTTCCTAGCAATTTCTTCCTCTTTTATTCGTTGTTCTTCCATTTCCTGCTGTCTTCTTGCTAAGTCTTCCTGTTCTTCTTGCTGTTCTTGTTTTTTAATGAAATCATCTTTTAAATCAAGTTGTTTACCTTTATAACTTAGTTTATCAATATATTGTTTCGTCTTTTTTTCTTTTTTATATGCATAAGAAAGCTGAAGTTCACCCATTGCTTCGCTAAATTCACCTAGATTATAAAAGCAAATTCCAATATCTCTGTGTGGATAATATTTGATGAATCGAGTACCATATGTCCTTTTTCTTTTTGCATCTTCAAATTCAAGTGAAATTGCACTTTTGAATTCTTCAATGGCTCTTTCCCATTCACCTTTTTCCATAAATTTTATACCTTTATCATAATATGTATAAAATTTTTCTATTGCATGTGTTGGAGAAAATATTAGAAGAAATGAAAAAATTAAAATTAACGAAATTGTTCTTTGCATGTAATGCCTCCGCTTTATATTTTAAATAATAACTTTAAACAAAACAAGATAAGTAATACTTAAGAAATTAGTCAAATTAAATTGTATTAGCATAATGATAATATATTATTGTACTTTTATTTATTCATTTCTTTAAAAAAACTTATTTAGAAAACTCATTTAAAAAACCAACAAATAATTTGACAGTAAACTGTGAACATCTTTATTAGGAGTTAAGTTTAAGAAGAATAAATATTATAAAAACACAAAGGAGTTATCATGAACAAAAGACTAATTGATGTATGTAAATTAAAGGAGAATATTATCACGATTGAGCCAGATGCTACAATCAAAGATGCTGTTTATCATTTAAATAAACATAAGATAGGCTGCCTTATTGTTATGGAAAATACTAATATTATAGGTATTATTTCTGAGCGAGATATTCTTAGTAAACTTGGAACTACAGATGTGAAAGATGAGATTCATACAACTAAGATCAGTGAAATCATGACTCCAAAAGAGAATCTTGTTGTTGGTCACCCAGAAGATACTGTTGAATACTTGATGAACGTTATGAACGAGAAAAAGATCCGTCATATTCCGCTTGTTAGTGACGAAGGAAAATTAGTTTGTCTTACATCTATAAGAGATATCATAAGAATATTATTAAAAGATTCTAAAGCGAAAGTGAAGTATTTATCTGATTATGTTCAGGGTAAGTATTAATTAATTGTTTTAATATAATTTAGAAAAACCTCCAGTTATTGGAGGTTTTTTTATGCATTGATTTTATCAATCAACTCATCAGCAGAATTTAAAACTTTTATTGAAAACACTTCACCAAACTTCACATTCTCGGGTTGAACTCCTAATAAAAATGTTTTCATCTTAAAAAATTCAGATATTCTTTTTACAGATATCGTGTGAGTATTAACTGTGAAATCCTGAATTTGTTCAATTGGCAGTAAGTTGATAAACCCTGGTTCTTCCTTAAAATCTGTACAATCAACCAGAATGAGAATTTCGGGATTTATCGAATTGATCTTTCCTACAAATTTTTCAATTCCACTTTCGACAATAAGGGTTTTTATTTTATTATTTTGCCTAATGCTCTTGCAAATGTAGATTCCAATTCCATCATCACTTTTTAATGCGTTACCAATACCAACGAATAATATTTTTTTTGCTTGAAGTAATTCAAATAATCTATTTAGTTTATCTTGTTTCATCAACTTCTTATTGCTACGTTAAATTGTTAATTTGAACCTTTCTATTACAATTCGGACAAAGAGTATTGAACATATTTTTTCTCTTCAAGCCATCCTGTATCGTAACATTTGTATCATCTTCTCTGGCTATTTGTAATCTTTCATTTAATATATTTAAATTCAGAATTGAGGAATAGGCTTTCGGTCCAAGTTTTTCATGTATGAATTTCATGTGATCTTTAGTAGTTATTATTGCACCACAATTATCACAAATCAGAAGCTCTCTCTCTTGTGTTTCTATAAGAACGCTACGATCAAAACACGCAAGTTCAAATTCTTCATCAGAAAGTTTCACTCCTTTCCCAGTAATGCAATGTTCTTCACATT
>CAXCCM010000089.1:0-6930 GCA_963981005.1 uncultured bacterium
GCAAATGTACAAGTATTTGTCCCTGGTTTCAGGTGGACATGTACGATTTCCCCGTCTATCGATTTTCTTTAGAAACAGCTATGGGAATGGTTGCCAGCAGTGAAGATAAAGATGAGCTTGCTGCGGAAATCGATAAAATCTATAGATGTGTTGGTTGCGAAGCCTGCCTGGACCAATGTCCTCACGGGATAGATACTCCCAGAATTCTTCGAGCTGCCAGAAGATTGTTGGTAGATTTTGGTTCATATCCCGATACTCTTAAATCTACAGTTCAAAAGATAAAGAATGTAGGAAATCCCTTTGGTGAACCAGCTGAGAAAAGAACAGATTGGGCAAAAGAATTGAATGTACCAACTTATGAAGAAAAGCTTGATTATCTTTACTTCCCATGTTGTGTACCAGTTTACGATTCAAGAAATCAAAATATTGCGATTTCAACAGCAAAAATTTTTCAAAAATATAAGATTTCATTCGGCATTTTGGGAGAGAAGGAACTATGCTGCGGAGAAGCCATTCGTCGTGTGGGAGCTGAACAAGTTTTTTCACAAGTTTGTAAGGGAAACATTAAAGAATTCAAGAATTCAGGTGTAGAAAAAGTTCTTGTCAGTTCTCCTCATTGTTTAACAACTTTTAAAGATGAATACCCCGAATTTGGAGCCGAATTTGAAACTCAGCATATTACCGAATTTTTATCAAGACTTATTGATGATGGAAAAATCAAACCCGTAATAGAATTCAATAAAAAAGTAGTTTATCACGATCCCTGCACTTTGGGTAGAAAGAATGGAATTTATGAAGAGCCTAGAAATATCTTGCAAAGTATTCCTGGTTTGGAACTAGTGGAAGTTGAAGAATTTAATCGAAATTTGAGTGTGTGCTGTGGTGCCGGAAGTGGCGGATTGTGGATGGAGTGGGACAAAGATGAGCGGATTGCAGATGTCCGACTGAAGCAATTGATCGATACTGGAGCAGATATTATTGCTGTTGCCTGTCCGTATTGTCTGCAGATGTTCGAAGAAACATTGAAATCGATGAACTCAGAAATCGAAGTGTTGGATGTAACAGAAATTTTGTATAAATCAATATAATAAAGGATATAATCTTGTATAAACTAGAAACGAAGATAGATTCAAATTCACCTGAATTCCTGGCTAATAAAAAAGAATTTTTAAAACTCTTAGATAAAACCAATAAAATTCTGCAGGAAGTTAAGAAAGGCGGTAGTGAAAGAGCAAGAAAAAAACATCAGGACAGAGGTAAACTTTTGGCTCGAGAAAGGATAGATCTTCTTATCGATGCGAATACACCTTTCTTAGAATTATCTCCCATGGCTGCCTATGATCAATATGACAACCAGTTTCCATCAGCAGGGATAGTAACAGGAATCGGTGTTATTCACGGTAAAGAAACCGCAATTATTGCCAATGATGCCACAGTAAAAGGCGGGACATATACCCAAGAGACTATCAAGAAACACGTGCGAATGCAGGAAGTTGCCATGGAAAATGGTCTACCTTGTGTTTATTTAGTAGATTCAGGAGGAGCGTTCCTGCCGGATCAAGCCAGGATATTCCCAGATAAATATCATTTTGGCAGGTTTTTCTTTAATCAGGCCAAACTTTCTGCAGCAGGCTTACCACAAATTGCCATTGTAATGGGAAGTTGCACAGCTGGAGGAGCTTATGTTCCGGCAATGGCCGATGAAACAATCATCGTGCGAAACCAAGGAACTATTTTTATCGGTGGTCCACCATTGGTAAAAGCTGCCACTGGCGAGGATGTTTCTGCTGAAGAACTGGGTGGTGGAGAAGTTCATACTACCATTTCCGGTGTAGCAGATCATTTAGCCGAAAATGATGCTCATGCCTTGCAGATCTGCCGAAATATTTTCGAGTCATTAGAAATAAAAGATAAACAAGAATTGGATGTTTCACCTATCGAAGAACCTGCTTATGATCCCATGGAATTATACGGACTTGCTCCGGTTGACCTGAAAAAACCTGTTGATTCAAAAGAGATAATTGCTCGCATTGTGGATGGTAGCAAATTCCACGAATTCAAAGCAAGATATGCACCAACAATAATTACAGGTTTTGCCAAGATCATGGGATTTCCAGTTGGTATTATCGCAAATAATGGAGTCTTATTTTCTGAAACATCTTTGAAGGGAGCTCATTTTATTGAGCTTTGTACATCCCGGAAACTTCCCATTCTTTTCCTGCAAAACATTACTGGATTTATCGTTGGAAAAGATTATGAACGCGGAGGAATAGCAAGAGATGGAGCAAAACTTGTTCATGCTGTTGCAAATGCAGATGTTCCCAAGCTAACTGTTGTTGTAGGTGGTTCATTTGGTGCTGGAAATTATGCTATGGCCGGCAGAGCTTACGATCCCAGATTTTTATTCATGTGGCCCAACGCCAAAATCTCAGTGATGGGCGGAGAGCAGGCTGCTAGTGTATTACTAACGGTAAAACAGGCTCAATTGAAACACCGCGGTATGCCGGAAATGAATGATGAAGAAGCTAAGAAATTCATGCAGCCAATCCTAGATAAATACGAGGAAGAAGGTAGCGCATTCTACAGTACTTCCCGCATGTGGGATGATGGCATTATCGATCCGATTGATACCCGCAAGATACTTGGAATGGCTATTGCCACTTCACTCAATAAAAAATATCCAGATCAGAAGAACGGCGTTTTTAGAATGTAATAATAATAAGGAAAATTTATGAACTACCAGACATTAGAAATTGAAATTAAAGACCAAATTGGTACAGTTTTTTTCAACCGAATAAAAGTACATAATGCTTTTAATGAAGTAATGATCTCTGAACTTATAAAAGTTGTTGAAGAGCTAAACCAGGATGATGGGGTTAGAGTTATAGTTTTGCGAGGGAAGGGAAAATCTTTCTGCGCTGGAGCTGACTTGAACTGGATGCGGGATGTGGCAAAATATTCCTACGAAGAAAACTACAAAGAATCCCTGCAACTCTCAAAATGTTTTTATGCGATCTACACCTCAGCAAAACCGACAATAGCCATTGTGCATGGAGCTGCAATTGGTGGAGCAAACGGCATTTTGGCAGCCTGCGATCTGGCTTATTGTGATGATGATACAACCTTCTCTCTTAGCGAAGTTAAGATTGGTATAATTCCTGCATGCATCTCTCCGTATGTTACTAAAAGAGTGGGAGAATATGGTTCTAAAGATCTTATGTTGACAGGGAAAAGATTCAAAGGTCCGGAAGCGGAAAAGCACAAACTTGTGAACAAATCTCTCAGTTCTGTAGAGCTTGATGATTATGTAGATTCTGTGATCACACTTCTTAAAACCAGCGGACCTAAAGCCATGACCATGTGCAAGGAACTGCTGTTTGATATTTGCAATAAACTTTCTTTAGATGAAGCTTTGGAATATACTGCAAAAATGATCGCTGATATCAGGGCATCAAAAGAAGGGCAGGAAGGCATGGCAGCTTTTTTGGAAAAACGAAAACCTAACTGGATTAAATAAACTTAGGAAATTAAATGAAATTATTTAAAAAAATACTAATTGCAAACCGTGGTGAAATTGCCGTTCGAATAATGAAATCTGCTCAAACATTGGGAATTAAAACTGTAGCGATCTACGCACAAGCCGATATCGATTCTATCCATGTAGATTTTGCCGATGAAGCTTATTGTGTAGGAGAAGTTGAGTTGAGCGAAACCTATTTGAACATCGACAAAATCATTGATCTTGCAGAAAAGACAGGCTGTGATGCCATTCATCCTGGTTACGGATTTTTGTCTGAGAATTCAAAATTCGTGGAAGCCTGTGATGCAAGGAATATTGTTTTCATCGGTCCAAATGCTGCTTCAATGGAATTGATGGGAAACAAAATACAGGCCAGAAAATTCATTGAATCCATTGGTGTTCCGCAGGTTGATGCTGTAATTGGTGATGCCGAAAGTCTCTTTGAAAAAAGCAAGAAAATACCATTTCCGATTCTAATTAAAGCTGCAGCAGGTGGCGGCGGTAAAGGTATGAGAATTGTTCGCCATGAGGAAGAGATGAAAGATGCACTAGAAGCCACTTCCAGAGAAGCAAAATCATATTTCGGTAATGGTGATATTTTTATAGAGAAATATCTGGAGAATCCGAGGCACATTGAATTCCAAGTTCTCGGTGATAATTTCGGAAATGTTGTTCATCTATTTGAACGTGAATGTTCTATACAAAGAAGACATCAGAAGATCATCGAAGAGGCTCCATCTCCTACAGTTGATCCTGAATTAAGAAAACGAATGGGAGAAGCTGCTGTAAGAATTGGAAAAGAGACTAATTATAATAGTGCAGGAACAATCGAATTTTTGGTAGATAGCAATAAAAACTTCTATTTCTTAGAAATGAATACACGGATTCAAGTTGAACATCCGATCACGGAATTAACTACGGATGTTGATCTGGTAATAGAGCAGATATTGGTTGCGGCAGGAAACAAACTAAGACTTAAACAGGAAGATTTAAAACAAACTGGCCATGCAATTGAGTGTAGAATTTATGCTGAAGAACCTTCGAATAACTTCCTTCCATCTCCTGGTAAAATGTCGCTTTATGTTGAACCACAAGATGTGGAAACACGTATCGATACTGGTATCAACAAAGATACCGAGATCAAAAGCTTTTATGATCCGATGATTTCCAAGTTAATAGTTCATGCCGAAAATAGAGAGAAAGCGATAAAAAAAATGGAAAATGCTCTCTCTGAATATAAAATCCATGGAATTTCCACCAACATTTCTTACTTAAAAAAGATAATGACTTTTGACGAGTATAAAACTAATAAAATATCCACTCATTTCTGCGACGATCACACAGAATCCATAATTAAAAATATTGAAAATGAAAGAGCCAGTATTCCATTTATTCTGCCAATCATCTCATTCTTTATCTATTCATTTAAAAATACATGTAATAGGAAAGTAACGAATTCTAATGTCTGGGATTATATCGGCTATTGGAGAAATGGTACTTCCATAATATTTGAACAGATCGATAGAATAAACGAGACTTCCAAGAAATTTAAAATTCTGGTAAATATTCAAAATGAAAAGGGTTTGTTTAAATTCCTGATCGAAGATGAAAAATATAACGTTTCTTTCAAATCTTTCGATTATGAAACTAATATGTTGGAATTCTACTTGAATACTGAGAATCTGATCTCATCACACGTTTCCGAGAAAAGTACAGGCAGAGGATTCGTAGAAATCCAGAATTCGATTTTTGAAATTGTAAGACACGATATTTTGGATGATAGCTTGTCTCTCAAAGATATCGAAGAGTCATCTTTAGCCGGAAGCGGAGATAGTGTAAAATCTCCAATGCCTGGTGTAGTAATAAAGATTGTTGCAGAAGTTGGTCAGGAAGTAAAAAAAGGTGACGTGCTCATAGTAGTTGAAGCCATGAAAATGGAGAATAGTTTGATTGCACCCAGAGATGGAGTGATAAAAACTATTATTGTGAAAACAGGTGACCAGGTTGACGGTTCAACATCATTAATCCTTTTAGAAGAAGAATAAGAGATTTTGAAAAAAACAGATAGGAGAAGAGTGAAATGAGTTACATTTTCTGTGGAAAAGAACATGACCTTTTGAGAAAAAGTGTGCGTGAATTTGCTGAGAAAGAGATAAAACCAATTGCACCTGAATTGGATGAAAAAGGTGAATTTTCTATAGAGTTGACCAAAAAAATGGGCGAACTCGGATTGTTTGGTGTTTTCGTTCCGGAAGAATATGGTGGACAGGAAATGGATTATCTTTCCTACATAATTGCAGTGGAAGAGATAGCGCGAATAGATGGTTCTCAAGCTGCCACGGTTGCTGCTCACAATTCATTGGGAATTGGTCCACTTTTACAATTTGGCACTGAAGAGCAAAAGAAAAAATATCTTCCTCAACTATGTACAGGTGAAGGGTTATGGGGATTTGGTCTTACTGAACCGGAAGCAGGATCAGACTCACGAGCCAGCAAAACCACAGCAAAGTTGGAAAGCGGAAACTGGGTGATTAATGGTTCTAAGATCTTTATAACAAATGCCTCAACTGAAATCACCAAAGGTAGTTGTGTACAGGCAATATCAGGTGTGGATGAGAAAGGCAGAAATGAATATTCCACCATAATTGTAGAACAGGGAACACCTGGTTTCGATGCCCAAACTATGCACAATAAATTGATGTGGAGAGCTTCCAATACTTCAGAATTATATTTCGATAATTGCACTGTTCCGGAAGAAAACTTGTTGGGAAAAATTGGTGGTGGTTCCAAAATTATGCTGAAAACTCTTGATAATGGACGACTTTCAATCGCTGCAATGGGATTGGGTTGTGCTCAGGGAGCTTATGAATTAGCACTGAAATATGCCCAGGAAAGAATTCAATTTGGCCGCCCAATCTGCAAATTTCAAACTATAGCTTTCAAGTTGGCAGACATGGCTATGAAAATAGAACTTGCTAGAAATCTTTTATACAAAGCAACGATGTTAAAACAGAATCATAAACCATTTGAATTGGAAGCAACGATGTCTAAATTGTACTGTTCTGAAATTGCCAAAGAAGTTGCGGATGATGCTGTACAAATTCATGGTGGTTATGGATTGATGAAAGATTATGATGTGGAAAGATTTTATCGTGACCAGCGTTTATTGCAAATTGGTGAAGGAACATCCGAGATCCAAAGATTAGTAATTTCCAGATTTATTGGATGTTAATAAAATTACCTTAGCAAGGTATAATAGTTTAGTACCAGAATAAAGACAGTGTAGTTGGACTTAACTTTGTAAGAATGAAGCGAAAACGTAGTTACGAATAGTGAAGGAAATTAATGAATAAAGTAGTAAATAGCATAGAAGAAGCGATTAAAGATATTAAAGATGGAATGACCTTAAT
>CAXCCM010000090.1:0-6896 GCA_963981005.1 uncultured bacterium
GAATTGCAGATAAATAGTTCCATCATTAATATTACTTATGAGGTCGGTTGTGTTTCCACCATAAGATTCAGGCAGGTCTTCCGTATTGCAATAGACTCTACTCACATTGAAATCATCGGGTATCCATGTTGAACGAACTTCCTCTGATTGCTCAGCAAAAAAAGATCCCTCACTTGGGTTTCCACCAGCGGCTAAAGTTACATGACTGTGCCAGAGATCTTGAAAATTCGGTTGATCTATATATTGAACTGTTTTGTTCACAACATCTTCAATTTGATCATCATTCCAAATATTTATCCTTCCAACTGCAACATCCGGAACCAGATCATCACCGACAATACAACCAAGCCAGTTGTCACTGGCGATCGCACCCCATTTTTCTACCCATACGTTCCTAAACGGAATTAAATTAAACTCTCTGCTGGAACTGTTGTCTCTTTCGTCAGTAATTCCGTCACCCATAAAAAGAACATGGGTTACCCCAGAACCACTCCAATTATTATATGCATATTGAATAAAATCTTTTATTGATTGAACAGAACGGATACCATAATTAAATTCATCAAAAATATCTTGAAGAGCAACTATTTTAACTATTTTACCTTGTTCTTCCCATTTTTGTTTAAATTGTAAAATGGATGGATGCTCAATAAAATCGGTTAAAGTAATAACAATATATTTAGCAAAATTTGTTTGTGATTTTAAGCTTGATGGAATATTTGGAACAATTTTAACCGGTTGCTTTTTCTTATCGTTGGTTACTGCAAAATATTTTGTGTTATTGTTTATAAGGCTATCTTGGAATGATATTTTAAATGGTGGAGAGCCGTTCCCTAAAAATGATTCTACATGTAAGTTTTCGATGAAACTTGTTCCTAATTTGTAAACGGAAACTTGATCTGTAGAGAAATTTTCTAATTCAAACTGGAACAAACCTAAGTCTTCATCCTGTGGTTCTGTAAATTTCATTTCATCTGTGTCCGTTTTGTACTCACGCCAGTAGGTTACATCAAAATAATCGAGTAAAACCTGCTGATTTTCAATACCCGGAATACCAGGTAGATTCACATATAAATTATTTTCACCGTGATATAAAAAACTATTTGGCAAAGGATTTTCAAAATTGTCGAACATCTGCTCATTTTGCCCATGCCAAACATGAGAGTCGATCTGAGAAGAGTTAATGTTAACTTGAGCAGAATGGTTTATCTGATAATAATTATCCTCATTAAATGTAACACTAAAAAGGCATGTTTGAGCAGTAAATCGTTTTGTAGGTCGTTGATCTGGATATTGAAGTTCGAATGAATATATCTCTAAAGATGGCGAATAAATTCTATCCCAAAACCAGATATCTTCACGATAAAATTCTGCAGGGTAATTTGGATGATGATAATATTGATTTCCAAGATGATCCTTTGAATTCTGCTCTTCAAAATGTACAGTGTGCTGATACGATTCTGGAATTATAAATTGACCAGCGTTAATATTTCCTAAACCACCATTTTCAACTGCCATTCTGCTTCCAGGGTGATCCAATAATTTTAAGTAATATGAATTTTCAGAAGTAAAATCGTCATAATAATGGGTTTCACCGTAATGAATATCTCCATAGAATTCAAAATAATCTCCCGCATCAAAAGAACCATCAGCAGCTCCTACAAAATGTATTGGAACAGGATTTCCCATACAGGAAAGTTCCAAGTTTCTAGGATCGATATCATTCCAATTAAAAGCAAGTGTGTAATCAATTGGAAAATAGTTAGCTGCCAGTGTTTCCAAAAGATATTCATAAGTAACTTTATAGATTCCCTCTTCAGCAATTATTAGTCGAAATTCATTTACTTCATCGTTATCTCGAGGTGGTACATATCCAGACAGATCTTTTTCTTTACGCCAATTAGTTGAATAAATGTTGTTTAAAAAGAAAGAATTAGCAACTTTATCAATATAGTTTTCACCTTGTGAGATACTTCGGTTCTTATCACCCAAAATATTGATCTGAAGTGTTAACTCTTTTGTTATTATCAGCTCATCTCTTTTTGCTCTATATTGGAATGGATGAATGTTGAAGCCCATAAAATATCTATCACCAAGATATGCCTTAGAACCTTTTTCAATAATATTGTTCGGGTAAAGTGCAGCAGAGTCGTAAATATCTTTTTCCAAATAGAATTGATAATCCACAGAATTTTCAGAAGGGATCATTTTCTCTGCAGGGTATACTCTAAAGTTTGAAACGGTTTTTTGTTTCTTTCCAATTATTTGAAAAGTTGCATCGCCATCAATTGGTAGTCCAATTATCTCTGTAAAAAAAGGTAATAGTGGATGTCCATCTTCAACAGGATATGATGCGTCTGAACAAACAATCTTATTAAAATTACCAGTTTTTGTTGAAATTACTTCTGTATCGTATTCGGGAAGAACAAATTTTATTATCAATTCATTTTCATTATGGTCAATAACTTCGAAAACCTCAGCATAGACAGCACTTGAAAAAATAAGTAGTAATATAATTAATATATATTTAAACATTCATGTCTCCAGATCAAGTTTGAGTTAAAAAACAAGCAACGAATATTTTTTGGCAAGAATTATATATTCTCTAAAAGTATTTTAAATAACATTAGGGCAGATTTCTTTCTGATATTTTCTCTGTTTCCTGAAAGTGATAATTTTCTACTGATGATTTTATCTTTAATTGAAACAGCGATATGAATCGTACCGACAGGTTTCTCTGGTGTTCCACCTGCAGGACCTGCGATTCCGGTAATTGATGCCGAAATATCTGTTCTAAAAAGTTTCTTTGTACACTTAACCATTTCTATTGCAGTCTCTTTAGATACAGCTCCAAATTTATTTATAGTTTCAACTTTAACCTTAAGAACATTAATTTTAACTTCATTTGAATAACTTACAATTCCACCTGCAAAATAATCAGATGCTCCAGAATTTACTGTAATCATCTCTTGAATCATTCCACCAGTACAGGATTCTGCAAGAGAAAGTGTGAGTTTTTTGAATAATAATTTCTCATGTAGTTTTTGTGATACATTAAGAATTTCATTTTCCATTTCATTTTCTAATTCAATAGGTTTTGGTCTCCACGATTTGAATTTTCCGTGTTGAACGCGTTGTGCTTGTGGTGAATATTCTTTGGAGATATTTTCTCTCTCTTTACGCTGTTCACCCTTGGGTTTGCTTTCTATAATGTTTATCTTATATTCCTTATATTCTACCAGATCACCTATCTTTATCATTGTGTGTTTAAGTTTATTTGTTTCACCATTTACATTAACAAGTCCATCTTTTATGAAATGGCGAATATCGCTGTAATAATCACAAACACCAGCAGCTTTCAGAAGCTTGAATAATTCTATTTCGTCACCTTTATTTATATAAAAATCCATTAATATGCCTTCGCGAAAATAACGCGTTTTGTACTTGGTTTACCACAACAAATGCACTTACCTGTTTCCTTTTTGGCACTGTTGGGGATATTACGAATTGTCACTTTCAAATCGTTCTTAATTTTCTCTTCACATTCTAAGCTTCCACACCAATGGCTATTAGCAAATCCACCGTGAATTTCTGGATTCTTCTTATTCTGTGGTGTAAAGAACTTATAAAATTCTTTATTATCATCAATATTTTTTGTATTTTCTCTTCTAAATTTAAGAGCTTTTTGATAAATATTCTGTTGAATATTATCAAGGATTTCTGTGAGATTGTTAACAAAATCATCAACTTTCATTCCGATTTTATCTTTTGGTGCTTTATCTCTTCTGCCAACAAAAACAGAATTGTTCTCAATATCACGAGGTCCAATCTCCAATCTAATTGGAACACCTTTTTTAATCCAATCCCAAAGCTTCTCTCCACCACGCATATCACGATCATCCATTTGGAAACGAATTTTTTTCTCATCGTACCTAAGTTTTTTTAATTTGAGCGATAGATCATCAATAAAAGCCATTACTTTTTCACGCTCTTCATCAGTTCTATAAATAGGAACCATAACAATATGTGAAGGTGCTATTTTTGGAGGAAGCACAAGTCCATCATCATCACTATGAGCCATTATTAGTGCACCTATAAGTCTTGTGGAAACACCCCAGGAAGTTGTCCATGCATATTCTTCCTCTCCATTTCTATTTTGGAACTTTATATTTGAGGCTTTTGAGAAGTTCTTACCTAAGAAATGGGAAGTGCCAGCTTGAAGAGCTTTTTTATCTTGCATCATTGCTTCAATTGAGTAAGTATTTAACGCTCCAGGAAATCGTTCTCCTTCAGTCTTTTCACCTTTAATTACTGGAATTGCCAGATATTTCTTAGCAAATTCACCATAAACATCTAACATTTTGTATGTCTCTTTCATTGCATCATCTTTTGTCTCATGAACTGTATGACCTTCCTGCCACAAAAATTCGGTTGTTCGCAGGAATAAGCGAGTTCGCATTTCCCACCTTACAACATTCGCCCATTGATTTATAAGTAGTGGCAGATCTCGATAAGAGTTCACCCATTTACTGAAAGATGCACCAATAATAGTTTCACTTGTAGGGCGCACAATAAGTTCTTCGGTTAATTTTCCGGCAGGTTTCAATCCACCCTCTCCATTGTCCTCCAATCTTGTATGTGTAACAACAGCGCACTCTTTGGCAAAACCTTCCACGTGTTCAGCTTCTTTTTCAAAAAAACTTTTTGGAATGAAAAGAGGGAAATATGCATTAACATGTCCTGTATCTTTAAACATTTCATCTAAATTCTTTTGAATATTTTCCCAAATTGCATAACCCCAAGGTTTTATAACCATGCATCCGCGAACATCGCTGCTTTCTGCCATATCAGCGGCTTTGACTACTTCCTGATACCAGCTTGGATAATCTTCATCTCTTCTTGGATTTATAGCTGTTCTGTTCTGTTTTGCCATATTTTATTAAACTCCTAAATTTTCAAATACTAATTGATGATCACTAATTTATTTTCTTACTTATTTCTTTGTAAGACATCAGCTTTCAAAACTTTAAACTGTGGTTTCCTTGTCAAATCAAAAAAAGCGTATAACTTGAACTATCTTGACACTTAAGGCTATTGTTAGCATTTGGAAATTAATAAGATTGGAAATATTATCTGATTCAATATTTGAATCATTTTAGGAAATTATGAATAAATTTGATGTAATTGTTGTTGGTGCCGGTCATGCGGGAATAGAGGCTGCACTTGCTGCTGCAAGAATGGGAGCGAAAACTCTTATTTTTGTAATTAAGATAGAATCTATAGGACGCATGAGCTGTAACCCTTCTGTTGGCGGACCTGCAAAGGGGCATCTTGCCAGAGAGATCGATGCACTTGGTGGAGAGCTAGCCAGAGCGGCAGATCTAACCGGTATTCAATTTAGAATGTTGAATAGGAAAAAAGGACCAGCTGTTTGGGCACCAAGATCGCAGAATGATAGGATGGAATATTCAGCTGTTATGCATCGTGCATTAGAAACTCAAGATAATCTTGATATTGTTGAATCAATGATCGACGAGATAATTCTAAAGAGTGATGGAAAAACTGTGAAAGGAGTTCGTTCCAACCTGGGTGAGGAATATTTTGCACCAAAAGTAATTTTAGCAAATGGTACATTTTTAAAAGGGCTTGTTCATATTGGGAACGTGAATATCAGCGCCGGTAGAGCAGGTGAGCCTGCGTCGGATAAACTCTCTGATTCACTAACAAAATTGGGATTAAAACTTGCAAGATTCAAAACAGGAACACCACCCAGAATAGATTTGAGAACAATGGATATGAATCTGGTAGAAGAACAACCGGGAGATGAAAATCCTCAAGGATTTTCCTATTATAGGGATATAAAAGTAAGAAATGATGTGAGTTGTTACCTTACTTTTACAAATCCTGAAACGCATAAAATAATTGATTCAAATTTAGATAGGTCATCTCTTTATGGTGGATATATAAGTGGGATTGGACCAAGATATTGTCCTTCGATAGAAGATAAAATAGTTAAATTTTCCGGTAAGGATAGGCATCATGTTTTTATAGAGCCGGAAGGTGCAAATACTTTTGAAGCTTATGTGAATGGAACTTCCAATAGTTTGCCACCAGAAATTCAAAAGAAAATGATCCGTTCCATTTCTGGTTTACATAATGCTTCTATTATTCGTTATGGTTATGCTATCGAATACGATTATGTGATCCCTGATGAGATAAAAGCAACAATGGAAACAAAAGTAGTTTCGGGGTTGTACCTTGCAGGACAGATCAATGGAACATCCGGGTATGAAGAGGCTGGAGCTCAGGGGCTTGCTGCTGGGATTAATGCTGTTCTGGCTCTTGATAAAAAAGAACCAATGATCTTTGATAGATCTCAATCTTATATGGGAGTTTTATTAGATGACCTGGTAACAAAGGGAACAAATGAACCATATCGTCTTTTCACTTCTCGTGCTGAATACAGGTTGTTCCTACGACAAGATAATGCAGATGAAAGATTAATGCCAATAGGATATAAATTAGGATTAGTAAGTGATGTACGCTGGCAAAAGTTCCAAAATATGAAGAAAATATTTAACCGAGAAATGGAGTTTTTAAAAGTTACGGCTTCTAATAAACATCCCAAACTTAAAGAACCGATGAAGTTTGAGAAAATATTAAAACGTCCTGAGGTTTCATTTGAAGATCTTACTAAATTTGGATACAAAATCCCTGAAGATGTTACGGATGATATAAAAAACAGGATATCATTAAATATTAAATACGAAGGATACATAAAACGGCAAATGGCAGAAATTGATAAATTCGAGAGAATGGAACATTCTGAAATTCCTACAGATATAGACTATATGAAGATCGAATCAATTGCCTACGAAGCAAGAGAAAAATTAAAC
>CAXCCM010000091.1:0-6875 GCA_963981005.1 uncultured bacterium
GAGTGAGTTCTACATATGATGATGTAAGGACAGTTACAGTATGGGCTTTATTAGATGCTTCTTTTTTGGATTGGGGGACATTCATCGCTGAACAAACAGACGATGGCGGTTGGAATGTGTGCTGGACATTACGTGGTTTCATTCTAGACTTATGGTTTTTCCAATATGTTAAATATGCTTTTGATGTTGTAACAGCATCAACAGTAGAAGAAGTTCAGATCTCGAAATCAAGCTGGCAAATGGATCCTTACGAATGGCATTTTCTTGTTGGTTCCTATGACGGTACGTATTCTGAAACAGAAGCAGAGATTACAATTCAAGTATATGATGAAGGTTTTTCTGCAAGTAAAATAATTGATAAGTGGTCTCGACGTGATTCCACAAATAGTGTTTTTATTGGTGGTCGCGAAACTAATACCGCTTGGTTTGGAGCATTCACCTGCATAGATGCAACCCTTGATGAGGTTAAAATGTTCGATAGTATTCTAACCCCCGCTGAGTTAGCTGACCTCTATAATAATAATGCAACTTTAGTAAATGAAATCTTATATTGGAATGATAATATTCCACCAGCTTCGGAATAAAAATATTTGGAGTAAATATGAATGAGAAAACTTTTTTAAGTCATGAAGTAGAAACCTATAAATGGTGGTCTAAGGTACGTTGGTTTATAGTTCTTATCTTATTCGCGATTGGAATTTTACGTGTGACTCAAATAAATCAAACTTATCCAATTGTAATATTTGTAGCAACCTTTCTTGGAATTTGTATTCTTAATGTTCTGTTCTATCTCCAGATAATAAAAACAAATGCTCTTTATAGCTCATTACAGATTGTACTTGATATTGTTTTTGCAACTGTTGTTGTCCATCTTACTGGTGGATTAGACAGTTCTTTTGTGTGGATATATCTGGTAGCGGTGATCACTGCGAGTCTTGCTATAGAGAATTCAGGTGGAGTGCTTGCAGCAATGATCGGAAGTATGTGTTTACTGATATTGATTTTAATGTATAATTTTGGTTGGCTAACTCCAATCGATGGCATGGAGTATGAAGCGGATATTCCCACTCAAACAATTTTCCTTATTTCTTACACTGGTCTCTTCAGTGGGATAGCTTTCATATCAAGCTACATAAGTACTATCATGAAGCAATATACTACTTCTACTCAAAGAAATACGCAATCTCTGAATGATCAACAAATGAAACTTTCAGATAAAGAAACAGAATTAATAAATAATAGAAAACTTTTGGAAAAATATCGCGAGGTTGTACAAGAATCGGCAATGATCTCCGATTTAGATCACGATTTAAATAACCCTCTTACTATTGTTTCACTTTCAATTCGAAGAATAATAAAGGCCGCTCACGATTATAATGATGATAAATTAGAAAAATCTGGTAATCAGATGACAGAGGCAATAAATAAAATTAACGAAATTCTAATAAAATTTCAAAAATTGAAGCAATTGGATTTAATACAAGAAGAACGTAATAAACAGCAGGGATAAATTATGAAAAAACATATACTAATTGTTGATGATGAACAAACAATTCGAGAACTATGTAAAGAGCTTCTTGAAGAAGAGGGCTATGAAGTAACATTGGCCGTAGATGGTCAAGATGCTCTTGATAAAATGGATTATGATGTATTTGACCTTTTTCTGATAGATATGGCTATGCCACGAATCGGTGGGTTTGAGTTAATGAAAATGATAAAAAGAAAGCAACCGTTAGCAGTAATAGTGATCCTCACAGGTTTCTCTAGTATTGAAGGAGCAGTAAAAGCTGTTCACGCTGGTGCCTTCCAATATCTTTCTAAACCAATAAACTCAGAAGAACTTTTTGAAGTTGCAAAAGCTGGTGTACGTCATTCTGAAGATCTTTATGGACCATTGCAAAAAGCATTTGAGCCTGGATCTGATACAGTTCAAAAAGGTGAACCAATCATTCTGCATGGATTCTCACCTGAAGATAAAGTTGATTTCATGGCATTAGGAAGAATCCGAAAATATGAGATTGGAGATGACATTCCTATTGGCAACGAGAATTCAGGATCTATCATTATTATTGAGGACGGTGAAGTTTCTGTGTGGTTAAATAATACTACTATTGATTATTTGCAGAAATGGGATTCCTCTGGAGAGGAAAGCTTTATTCTAACTGGATCATCTTTTGTTACACTTCGAGCAGAAACTGCTGTAAAAGTTAGACATTTTGACAGAAAAAAAATATTAGATTTTTTTGCTTATAAAGGAGAAAAATTACTCAAACGATTCATGATAAATTTAGTAAATAGCACATTTTTTAAATGGCGAAAAGCTGTCCAAAGGATTGTTATGCTAAAATTAGTTACAGGAGAATAAGTTTTCATTCTTCTATTTATAAGTATTTAAAGTAATTAACTTCCCGTTTTCGGGAAGTTTTTTTTATATCGTAAAAATAATTTATTTAATCTTCTCACATATCTATCGCTATTCTCTTTTATTCCATTGTTTTATGTAAGAATACATATTTTTTAATCTTCATGTTATAATGCTCATATCTTCATAATGATTAGTCAGTTAACAGAATGTGCTTGACATCAATACTAAAAATCTTATTCATTGTCATAGAAAAAAATATTTTTTATATTTATCGGAGAAGTAATGAGTTTGTCATTTTTATCTGAGATGCAAGTCGCTTTAAGCGAATATCTTACAGGTACATCAAGATTTCAAAATATCAATAAAATGATAACATTCAATACAGCATGGAAAGAAGAATCTTATGAATGTTTGCGAACCTTGATGATTCATATGAGAGAGATTGAAGCATCTGATATAGATTTTGGCGGACCTGGTTCTAATAATAAAGTTTGGTATAGAGTATTTGGGACTAAGGCACCTTCCGATAAAGTACCAAGTTTCACACAAGATGAGATTACTGCAATTCTATTAAGCATTCTTAGTGATGATCAAAAAGTTATGTTATTTAATAATAAAAATGTTGATATTTCATTAGGTTTAACGCTTAAAAAAGGTGAAAGACCAAATCGTTTTCGCGGTGACATATATTATGAGAGTAATTGTTTGGTTGCAAATTTTCGTAGGATCAATCAAGAATTATTTGACCTCGAAGATTTAAACTTTCCTGAAATAATTAATAAACGATTCAATCTCAATTTTGAGAAATCAGGTTTGTTTCTTGTTACAGGAATTACCGGATCAGGAAAGAGTAGTACATTAGATTCTATTGTAGACATGAATAACAGAAAGAACAATTCTCATATAATAATTATTGGTAATCCTATTGAGTATGTTCATCAATCAATAAAATCCATAGTACGGCATAGAGAAGTTGGAGAAGATGTACTCAGCTTTCAAGAAGGTACAATCCAAGCATTACGACAAGACCCTGATATCATTGTTGTTGGTGAGATGAGGGATCCAGGAACGATAGCCACTGTTTTGGAAGCAACCGATAGTGGTCATAAAGTTTTTTCTACATTACATACAAGCTCAGCCGTAGACAGCCTTCATAGAATAGTTGCAGAATTCCCACCTATCGAGCAAGAACGAGTTCGATTCCGCCTTGCAGATACATTAAAGGTAATTCTTTCACAAAAATTAGTTCCCGATAAGCACGGCAAACTTGTTATGGTGAAAGAGGTTCTTTCAGTCGATTCTTCTGTACAAGCAGCAATTAGAAATAAAAATATTGGTGAGATATATCAAATGATAACTGAAGGAAAGAGAAAGGGAATGTTATCAATGGAGCAGGATCTTTTCACATATTATAAAAAAGGTATTGTCACAAAGGAAGTAGCTATGAACTATGCTAATAATAAAAAACGTATGATGCATTTGTTAACCTATTCTACGTGAGAGATAAATAATGGCAAATAATAAAGAAAAACTAGCATTTGGAATTTATAAAGATGGGCTGAAAGTTAAAATTGCTCAGCTTGCTTTATGTAATGGAATTGTATCGGTTCAAAGTTTAGAAGAAACTACATTGTCTTCTCCACTTTTCCGACAAGAAATTGAAGCTAAGGATGATGCGTATATTCCTATTGTCCAAGAAGATGATGATGAGATCAAAATTCCCGAATTATCTGAGATGGAAGATGAAGATTTCTCTTTACCTGAGTTATCTGAGTTTGACGAGGGAGAAAGTTTTGATGAGGAAGTAAAAGATGACATGTTACCTGGGTTACGAGATCTACAGAATTTTCTCCAACAATTCCCACTAGAAAGAGGTAAAATATCTTTTAATGCAAATGAAGAGCAGATCTCATATTTCCAATTTGATTCTTCATATGGAACAAAAAATCTTCACAAACGACTTTTAGAAGAATTATTATCAAAAGAAGAAATAAAATCTAAGAATTACTCATTTGATTATATACTCAATCCAGATAAATCTGGTATTGCATTTACTCATACAGGAAAATTCAGGATTTTTCATGCTTTAAGAGATATAAATCTTATCCTATCTAAAGAGAGATATTTTTATAGTCATATTGATACTAATGAAATATCACTTATAAACTTGGTTAATCATAATTACACTTTTGCTGACGATGATTATATACTTATATTGTATATTGGATTTGATTATAAAATGGGTATT
The DNA here is from genome assembly GCA_963981005.1 of uncultured bacterium. Classification (GTDB taxonomy): domain Bacteria; phylum Cloacimonadota; class Cloacimonadia; order Cloacimonadales; family TCS61; genus Tenebribacter. The sequence continues at coordinate 4,614 of CAXCCM010000091.1, forward strand.
GTTCTTAAAAATAATATACTTATAAAAACATTCCCAATTATTATCCCAGATAGTGACGAAGTTACAATGAGAGAAACAATTTATTCAAAAGTACTCCTTGAACAGGATATCTCTAATATCCCAATTACAAAAAATATTCTTATTGCTGGTGATAATACTTCAGATGAAGATTTAGAATATTTCCGCTCAGCTGCACAAGAAGGTGATAATATTTCACGTATCGATCTCGGGCTTCTATCTGTACAAGAGGGTATGGAAGAGATATTAACGCCCGAAAAAATTGCAAGATATGCTATCCCAATTGAAATAGCCTGGAAAACTCTTGTACCTAAAAACAAGAAGTTCAGTACAACAAACTTGCTTCCAAATAGAGTTATTGAAAATCAAAAGTACTTTAAAATTGCTTGGCACGGCTTTTTAGTATTAGCAGCTATCTTCTATTTTGCTTTTGCTGGAACAATAAAAAATCTGGAATTAAAACAAGATATTGTAGAGTATGGGAAAAAGAATTATAGAGTTGAGCGTGAGCTTTCTAAGAATCGTGAATTAATAAAAAGACTTAATGAGATCAAAGCAAAATTGAGTGAACTTCAAGAAAACTTGGTTAAAGTTGATAGAATTACCGGTAAGAAAAACCAATGGAATCATATTCTTGATGTATTTTCAAGATCATTAAATAAGAATAGATTAAGTTGGATCAGTGATATAACAAGTAATGATAATGGATTTACTGTTGAGGGATTTACAACTAATAGACGGGCTGTAATCGCATTTTCACAGTTATTTCCTGAAAGTAGAATCACTAATGTTTCTAAAAATGATAATCAAGAACTTACTGTTTGGAAGTTTAACATCTCTAGTAGCTATCCAGACCCTAAATCATGGAAAGAAGCTGTAAAAGAGAATAAAGAAGAAGATGCAATACAGGAAAAAGTAGTAGAACCTGTTGTTGAAGAGGTAAAGGAAATTAAAGAGGAAGAAATAACTGAAACCACTCAGGAGATAAGCGATAAATATCATTCTACACTTACATTATATTTTTCTGGAGACATTAATACTGCACTTGTACAATTTATTGAATTTACAGAAAAATATCCAAAACATAAAATGACTTATAATGCTAAATATTTCACAGGTGAATGCCTTTACCTTACAAACAGATTTGCAGAAGCAAAGGAAATTCTAGTGAAAGTTTATGAATTGCATGGCAGCAAATCACCAGATGCATTAATTATGTTGGGTAACTGTAGTGAAAAAGAAAATGATCTTACATCAGCTACTCAATATTGGGAAACTTTAATAAAAAAATATCCTAGCAATGATCTATCAAAAGCAGCTCGTTATAAGATAGATAAGATAAAAGGTAATTAAACATGAATTATGCATTAAGGAACACAATAATTCTTACTGTCTTACTGGTTTTAGTAATAGCGGGTTTTCTTCTTGGCAATACATCTTCTGTTAAGAAAATAAAAGAAATAAGAATTGAATATGAGAATAATCAGAAGCAATTAGATGACCTAATGGCTGCACATCCCGATATGAAAGAACAAGACCTGTTTATTAAATCATTAAAAGAACTTGAAGAGAAAGTTCAAAGAGAAAGTAAGTTGATTCCTAATAAAAATGATCCAACAATAACTTACAAATATTTACTTGATATCTCAGATAGTTTCTGTCCTGATATTAGATTTAATTTTTTGTATAATCGTTTAAGCAGGGTCGAAAACATAAATTATTATACTTATACAATCACTGGAAATGCTCCAATGCGTTCCTTCTATACTTTTATTTATCAGATTGAAAGCCAATACATGCTATATGTTATTGAGTCTATTAAAATTAATGAAGAAGTTGAAGATGCTATTTCAACAGGTAATGTTAATTTTACTATTGTTCTTAATGCATATTTTGAAGAAGCAGCATCTGAACTTGGAGAGATACCATTCAGAAAGCTGAAACATAAGAATGTAACATACGATCCTTTCTATTCTAGAATTCACGCTCCATTACTTGATGAAAAGGAACAGGAATTCTTAGATTTAAATTCTTCTGGAATGATTGGTTTAACACCTGATAAAGTATTTATGAAAGATCGTATTGGAAGAATTCATATTCTTGAAATTGGTGATAAAGTTGCTTATGGAACACTTGAATTTATTAATTGGGATGAACAATATGCTACTTTCCAGTTGAATGAAATTGGAATTACAAAAGACAGAAAAATCTACTTAAATGAATTAAAAGAGGAATAAAAATGAA
>CAXCCM010000092.1:0-6874 GCA_963981005.1 uncultured bacterium
GTGTCCTTCTTATTTATCAAGGCAAGATAGATGTCATCGATTTGCTTGCATTCACACTTTATGTGAACTTTATTTTAAGACCAATTGAAAGGTTAGTACATTTCACTGAGCAATTCCAGCAAGGTTCTACAGCTTTTGAAAGATTCATTGAGATCATGGATATTGAACCGGATATTAAAGACAATAAAAATGCAAAAGCTCTTGAAAGTGTAAAAGGAACTATCAATATTGAAAACCTTACTTTTAAATATACTTCATCAGAAAGTTGGGTTTTACAAGATATAAATATGGTAATCCCAGCTGGGAAGACCATTGCTCTTGTAGGTGAATCGGGAGCAGGTAAAACCACAATCGCATCACTAATCCCACGCTTTTATGAAGCACAGAAAGGCTCGATCTCTATTGATGGTAACAATATTATGGATCTTAAACAAAAATCGTTAAGAAAAAATATTGGAATTGTTCAGCAGAATGTGTTTTTGTTTGATACTACAATTCGTGAAAATATAATTTATGGAAATCCACTTGCTACTGAAGAAGAAGTAATAGAAGCTGCACGAAAAGCTAATATCCTAACGTTTATCCAATCGCTGCCAGAAGGATTCGACACACTCACTGGTGAACGAGGAGTAAAACTTTCCGGTGGACAAAAGCAGCGGATATCAATTGCCAGAGCATTCCTTAAAAATCCTCCAATACTCATTTTTGATGAAGCTACATCTTCATTGGATACCGAATCCGAAGCTTATATCCAGGCAGCAATGGAAGAGCTTTCCCAAAATAGAACAACCATCATTATTGCTCACAGACTCTCTACAGTCCGCAATGCAGATCTACTGTATGTGATCAACGAAGGTAAGATTATGGAAGAGGGAACTCACACTGAATTGATGGAAAAGAAAGAATATTACTACAATCTTTATACAAAAAATATGATCCTCTAAACCATGTTAAAAATTGTCTTTTTTGCTGATACGCATCTGGGTGTTGATTATCCGATCAGACCAAAAATTGAGCAGAGAAGGCGTGGTGATGACTTCTTTGATAATTTCAAAAGAGTTCTGGATTATGCAGTTGAAGCAGAAGCCGATCTGGTTTTACATGGAGGAGACTTTTTCTTTCGCAGTAAAGTTCCTGCTCCGATTGTAGATAAAGCTTATGATGTTCTTTACGATTTTGCTAAAAATGGAATTCCTTTTATTATTGTTCCTGGAAATCATGAACGCTCTGTTCTTCCAACATCTATTTTAATGAATCATAAAAATATTCACATTTTTGATGAACCATCCACTTTCTTTTTCGAGAAGAAAAATGCAATAACTGGGATTACGGGTTTTCCAAATATTAGGAACGGAATCAAGCTGCAATTTGAGCATATTTTCGCAGAAGCAACTGATGGAAATCCTGAAGTAGATATTAAGTTACTTCTTATGCATCAGGCGATTCAGGAATCACAGATTGAAGGTTTTACGTTCCGATATGGAATTGATGTTTTACCCTTGGAAATGCTACCTGCAGATTATCATGCTATCCTTTCCGGTCATATTCACAGAGCGCAGATCTTCCATTATGAGAAAGAAGAAAAACAGATTCCAGTAATCTATCCCGGTTCCACTGAACGTACTTCAATTGTAGAAATGACTGAGGAAAAAGGATTTTATGAGCTCATATTTGATGAATTGGAAAATAATTGGGAACTAGTTGAAACAAAATTTCACATCCTCCCCACTCGACCAATGGTGAGAATTGATATTACAAAATTAACTGAAGACGAAAAAGTATTACGAAATCTATTGGAAGCTGAATTGAGTAAACTTGATCAAAATTCTGTTGTTAGATTACGTTGTGAAATCCCTGAAGCCAGAAAACTATTACGAGCTGAATTATTAAGAGAATTGACACCAAAAACAATGACACTTACTTTAGCTCCGGTTTATAGAAAGAGGAAATAATGGAGAGAAGTAGAAAGATTAAACGATATAAAAGAGTTCTCATTCAAATCGAGGAGCTGATACAAAAGACAACTGATCCATTAGGTAGGATGAGTACTATCGTAGCAATCCTGCATCATAAATTCGAGTACTTCTTCTGGACGGGATTTTATCGATTAATAGATGGAGAGCTGACTGTTAGTTGCTATCAAGGAAGTGTTGCTTGTCTGGTTTTAGAGAAGCACACCGGTGTGTGCTGGACAGCGATCGATGAAAAGAAAATTCAGATCGTTCCTGATGTCCACAAATTCCCCGGACATATAGCCTGTGACAGTCGTTCTGCTTCGGAGATCGTAATTCCTATTTGGAAAAATAATAAGATTGTAGCAGTACTGGATGTGGATAGCAAAGAGCTTGATTCATTTAATGAAATTGATGCTGAGTTTTTAGAGAAAATTGTAGGAATGGTTTATTAGTTAGTATTTCCCTTAAAATCGTTTCTGCTAAATGGTTTCCCATCTTTGTAAGTTACTTTTAACTTTGATTCTTTAACGTCATTCTGCATGATTTCAGGATAACTTCCAAATTCGCTAGTATTAAACTTTCTTATTGGTAAGATCAACCTTTGAAACTCTTTCACAGCAATTTCTTCCGGTTTCAAACCGTTCCATTTCTGCTTTGCTTCATACTCAATAAATTGATCTATCTCCGAGAAATCTTTCAAGTGAAACTGCCAGTACAACCAGAAAAAACGGTGCAGAATTTTCTTTAGTGGTTTAGCACTTCCAATGTGAATAAAGAAAATTTTCTTAAGTCTTTCTATCTTATAAAAAAATGGAACTTGTAATGATTCGTATTTTCCCTTTTTCATATACTTCAGCTTTGAATGCCAAGTATGGATATAACCCTCAGAATTTGTTTCACTTCCAGTTTTTACATGGAATAGATCACCAGCAAAGCTGAACGTTATTGGATAGATCAAGTAGTGCTTTTTAGGATTTAACTTTAGCAGAAAACTTCTAAGATTTCTAATATTCTTCTCTCCTAAAGTATGTGCTATAAAATCAGAGTCCCACCGAAATATCCATCTATACGATGTTAAAGAAAGAGCATGATTACTAACAACACAAATATTATCTGACGATTCATCCTCAACAATTAATTTATAATTCAATCGTGATCTAATTGATTCAATTTCGGTTAATGTATTATCAGTCGAATTATTATTTACAACAACAACCTCATCAGCAAACTCGTTAAGAGAAAGTAGTGATTTAGCTATCCACTCCTCTTCATCTTTTACCCTTATCATTACACTTATCCCATTTTCACGCTTTGATGTTGGATAGAAAAGCTGCATTAAACTTGCAGGATAAGAGAGTAGATATTTTAGATTTTGTGCTTTTGTATATTTATGCTTAAACATTGGCAAACTCACAAAGAGTTTTTATGATCTCTAAACTATTATCAACTCTATGAATAATTAAACTTTGAAATCCATTAAATAATATAAGGTTAATTTTACCATCTGCTTTTTTATCCTGTTTCAAAATGGATTTACCAATCTTGGAAATTTGAGGAAGGTACTTAGAATGAAAGGATACAGGAAGACTATATTTATCTAATCTCTCTTCAATTTGTTTTAGTATTTCCTGTGTAATAAATCCTTCTTGCAAACTGAATTTTGCAGCTGCTCTAATACCAATTGCAACTGCTGTTCCATGAGAGATTTCATAATTTGAAACAGATTCTAGTACATGCCCAAAAGTATGTCCTAAATTCAATAATCGTCTCGATGATCTATCATGAGGATCGTTACTACATATTTCTACTTTTGTTCTGATCGCTTCCTTAATAATCTTCTGAATACTTTGCTGCTCAGAAAGGAGATTACACAAATTTGATTGTGGTATGAATGACATCTTTACAATTTCTACAAAACCATCCCTATAATTTGCTTCTTTTTGTGTCTTTATAAAATCAGAGTTTATGATGATTCTTTCAGCATTGTAAAAACTTCCTATTCCATTTTTTATATTACTATAATTGATTCCTGTCTTGCCACCAACAGAGGCATCTATCATTCCTAATAGAGTTGTAGGAATGAGAACTAAACGGCAACCTCGCTTAAATGTAGAGGCAGCAAAGGCGGCTATATCGGTTGTGATTCCACCACCAATACCACAAATCATACTATTCCTATTTATTTTATTATTATATAGGAAATCATAAATTTTGTTAAGTGTATCAAAGTTTTTTGTGTGTTCATTTGCATTGTAAATAAAGATACGTTTGTGATCTTTTATTGAATTAAATAGTTCATTATAAAGCTCATAAATATTGGAATCAATAATATAAACTTGATCATTATCCGATTCGAAAATAACCAACAAATCTGTATTAAATTCAATTTTCATAATTATTCTCTAATTCTATACTCATTTCTTTCTGTCTTCTTTCAATATGTTAATCAACTTTTGGATCTGTTTATCTTTCTTAGAAATAAGAAATGCAGTTCCAAGAATTCCAATAACAACAATTGTTTTAATTATAAATAATTCCAAATTTAACTGGAGATAATTATTGAATAATGTTGCGCTGGAAAGTATAATCAATCCAACAAAAATAAGTAAAACTGGATACCTAAACTTATATAAATGAGCTGCAATGAAATAGTTGAATATTACAATAAATAAATAGGAAATAATCGATGCTATTCCTGCTCCAAAAATCCCATATTTAGGAATAAGAAAGAAATTCAAGGCAATATTAATTATTGATCCCAAAATTACTGCAAGTGTAATATTTCCTGCTTTTTTTCTAGCATAATAATTAATGTTTATTATATTGAAAATCCCATACAAAAATGATGATATCACACCAGCAAAAACAATTTTGTATGATGTAAGATAATTTGAATCAATAATATATCTAAAAATTTCCTGTGAATAAATAATGATTAAAGATCCGAACAATGAACCAAATATGACAAAGTACTTGAACATACTTCTGTTTATCGACTGAGCCTGTGGTTCTTTTGCGATCTTCATTGCATAAGGCAGATAAACCAAGCTGATCATTGTAACCAAGAAATGCATTATCATGCCAATTCTATATCCTGCCGAATATATACCAACATCATGCATAGTATTTGCAGAAAGATATGTAAGCATATATCTATCAGATGCTTGTAAAATAAGCATTGATATTGTTCCGGGAATCATAACGATACCAAATTTTAACATTGATGAAACAATAGCAGAAGAGAAATATTTTTTTTCCTTCTTAGGAACCTGAAAATTCTTCACTATTTTAATGATCTGGATTATTCCAACAAAAGAAGCAATTACAGAAGCAATTGCCAAAAAAATAAAGTAATATTCAACTGAGAATTTATTATTAATAGAAAATAGAATAATAAGCAGTAACACAATAACATTTTGAAGTGCACTAATTATCGCATATTGTCGCGACCTTTCCATAATATTCATAAGACTAAGGCTGATTGAGAAGAGCATATTAAAAAAAAGTATAATTGCAATATAGTAAAATAGATGTGAGTAATCTGTTGATCTTAGAACCAGTAAAGAAAGTTCATTTCGTAACAAGATAATCAGAATTGAGAGAGCAAATCCAAATACAGTTAAGATTACATAGATCGATGAGATCAGGGAGAATTGGTATTCTACGGTTTTTACATCATAAAAGTGTGAGAAAATAGCTTGATGGATACCCAATAAATAAATGAGACTAGCAAATGAAAAGAAGATCATCAGATTTGTATATACAGCAAACTCTTGGGGTAAAAGAAAATGTGTGAAAATCGGTAGCAACAGGATTAGCAGAACTTTATTGAAAAAATTCCCTGCTGCATAATCGATTGTTTTTTTTAAATAATGTTTCATTTTTTTAATACATTTTTATACATTTTCAAAGTCTCTTTTGCAATAATAGGCCATATAAAATTCTTCTTTATATGATTACTTAAATCTAAAGTTTTCTTTTTATTCAAAGCTAATTCAATTGCATTTTGAATTGATGTAACAGAGTTTGGATTAGGATATTCCGCGAACTCCCCAAAATATTCTTTAGTGCTACCATGAGGTGTTATTACAATATTTGCTCCTGCTAAACCAGCTTCTAGAGCTGCTCTTCCAGGTGTTTCAAATTTGGTAGGAAGAATAAAAGTATGACATGCAGCATAAGCAGATGCAAAAAGAGGATCATCATGGTTCAGCCACTCTATAAGTGTGATATTCTTACTTCTATCAATTTCTTTCCTGCACCATTCACCTTCAGCATTATGCAAAATATCTGCAATTATTACAGCTGGATGATCAATTTGTTGTAAAGCTTTGATGATATTTCGTCCATTTTTTCTATCGGGACCCAAATGCCCCACATAAAGAATAAAATCTTTCAAACCGTATTTCTTTGGGAACAAACTCGCACTCGCATCTGCAAAACGCGCTTCTACCCCATTATGGATAACTTGCATATTATCTCTATTTACATTCATACCTTTAACAAGTAAATCTCCCTCATCAATTGTATTTGGAAGAATTTTCTCTGCATTGTTACAAATTAGATTAGTAATTTTATAATCTGACATTGAACGGATAAATAGTTTATTGATAGGTTTTTCCAGCTTCTGATATAACTTAATTTTCCAAGCAGGATGATTACTGAAAATTATTGGATTCACAACGTATTTTGCATTATATAACTTTAAATTAGTAGCAAGAGAATATGTACTGATATTTGCAAGAAAGATATGAACAAGATCATCTTTTGAAAGCTTTAAATTGAAATCCCACATATCAAATAACTTTACATCAACACCGAGTTCTTCTAAAGCTTTTTTTGTATGGAGCAACTTATATGTTGGTCCACCACGATTCAACATAATTGACTGATAACTAGCTAAGTGTATTCTCATAATT
>CAXCCM010000093.1:0-6846 GCA_963981005.1 uncultured bacterium
TCCAAGCGCCTTTGTCTGGTACCATTGGACCTGCATCAACTGCTGCAGGATGATCACTAGTTGCTTGAATATCATAACCTATCCAATACTCATTTCCTGATACAAGTGGTACAGGTGTACTTAATAGATGGTTTGTGAATTCACCCATTAATACTGAACCTGTTATCTCTTCATCATAAACAAGTGTTCCAGGATCGCCGTAACTTCCACCTTCATATACTTGAATTGCTACATAACTGAAATCAAGTGAATGAAGAAGTACATTAACGCCTGTAAGTTCAAAACTACCATAATAAGCTGCTAATTCATCAGCTGTGAAACGAGCTGCACAAATAAAGTCTGCTGCTGCTCCAGTTCCGATTCCATTAGCATCGTATCCTGTATGGTGCTGAATCCTTTCCCCTCCACCTGGAAGTTCCCAAGTAATAAGTACATCGTTGTAATCTTCTACAATAGCAACAGGATATATTGGAGGATCGAATGATGTTACTGGATAATAATAGAATGGTACATCAATAACATCTGACTCATCACCACCATATACTGCAGAAACACCTGCCATATATGCTTGGTTTCCAACAAGCTCTTGATAAGTATATTCAGTTACATCTTCACCAACAGTGGCATCAAGTATACCATCAAGGTATACATTGAATCCAGTAACATCTTCTAATACTTCACTAACTACAACATCATCTACGTAGAACATTGGAACATCTGTTGGCATAGTTGAATGTGCACCACCAAAGATGTTCACTCCACCTAATTGGTTAACTTGAACATTACCAAATGTTCCAAGTGACCATTGCCAATCAATCATCCACTGCCCATCATGATAGTAAGAAGCAAGGTCGTTGTCCATATCTACAACAACACTACAGTCCATCCATGCATCATGATCATAATCGAATGTAAGATTTCCTTCTTCTCCACAATCAGCTGAAACTGTTCCATCAGTGTGGAAGTAAATCTGGAATCCCCAAAATTCACCAGGAATAGTTGTTTGCTGTAAGTTATAATAACCAGCATAACCTGTTGGAACATACATCTTAAGGTCTACAACAACTTTTCCTACTTGATAATCTTCCATAATTAGTATAAGGTCATTATTTAATTCAACAAGAATTGAATTATCAGGACTATTTGATTGTACATCTGTTACGAGAGCATCTTCTGCTCCACCAGGTGTACCAGACCAAGTTGTCCAATCATCACCAACTTCTGCAATGTAATCACCAACTGTATAACTATCAAAGTTATCATCAATTACTGCTACAACTGGTGGGAACCATGAAACTGTTCCAGTTTGAGGATCTACAGCTACGTTTGTTGGAGGATCAAAAACACCACCGCCACCTTCTACAAAGTGGATGAATTGAGCACTGGCTCCAGTAAGAATTGTATTAACTAGTGTATTATTTCTACTTATTTCATAAACACCGTTTGCATCAGTAACAAGAATATTCCCATTAGGAAGTTCGTAAACACCACGCAAACCAGTTACTACATCATATAAGCCAACAAAAGCTCCGTCACTTGTATACTCGTAGCAACCACTAGGAGTACTAAATCCAGCAACTAACAAATTACCATTTGCTGCTAATGCTATCTGCTGAGGGAAATTTATCCCTGTAACAAGATCCCCAATGTAAGAACCAGTGTTGTCGTATTGATGAACAGCATCACTAGAACTCGCAGTAATAAGATAGTCATCTTGTGCTTCTCTGTATAGAATACAGAAAGGACCATCCATTAATGATGAATTTGGTGCAATGAAGTTCCCAATATAATTTCCTGCAGTGTCAAACTCAGCAATTGCATCAGAATTAGATCCCGAAGCAGTAGTAACCAAAATGTTACCATCAGCTTTCAAACCCCAACCTCGAACATTATCCAGGATAGCATTATTTGGTCCACCTGCAGGTGCAAAATAGCTCATATAATTTCCGTCCAGATCATATTGAATCAAACCATCTTCTATCTGATCAGAAACTAAGATGCTATTTCCATTTGGATGCAATGCAGCTTCCTTTGGAGAAGAGAGGTTGGTTTCATCACTTGGAATAAAATCAGCATCGTACAATGCTCCAGTTATTGGATCGAAAGCCATAGCCCGATCAGCACTCCAATCCGGTATCAATAGTAAGCCATCTTCAGGGATATCTCGTGAAGTTCGTTGACCTGTAATTCTATTATGAGAATTTACCTCAATTCCATTCTCTTCTTTATATTCGGTAATTTCAATAGAAAATAATGAAGTTAAAAGTAATAAAATGATTGTAAAAAAAGTAATTTTTTTCATTTGTGTCCTCCTTACCTGCTTTAGTCATAGATAAATATTTCTTTTATTATTTTTGTGTCAATTATTTCTATTGTTGATAACTGGAGTATGTAATTTATTACTAGATAATAAAAAAGACCATAAATATTATATGGTCTTTTACAATATGTTTAATGAACTTAAATTACTTTCTTCTTTCACTTTTCTTACGACGTTCTGTATTACCCAGCTTCCATAATGCTGAATCCATCACACCTTTTTTGCGTCTGTCTTTTAGTCTAAATGAATGTCCCCTATTATAGGAATTGTTTTGTTTTTCCTGGATCTGAGCCATAATTTTCATTTCAATATTCACAGAAGTTCCAACCTCTACTGAATTGAAAAGTAAAATTACATCATCGTTCTTCATTCTGATGCAGCCATGTGAAGCCGGAGTTCCAATATTTTCTTCTGCTGGAGTTCCATGAATCCAGATTCCTCTATTAAAAGAATCTATTTCACCACCTTTATTAATACCATTCTCCAATCCATCTAATTTTAAAATTCGGGTTGTTATCAAATCAGTAGAAAGAGCCTCTTTATTATTTATAGTTGCTTTTTCATCAATAAACTTACCATCTTTATATATTGAATTATGGGGAACATGATCACCAATTTTTTCTTTAATAATATGATTTCCCAGAGGTGTCATGTTACTTTCCATTTTATTTCCAATTCCAAACTTCGAAGTTGATATTGGATATTCGGCAACCTTGTAATTATCCTGTATCAACAATAATTTTTGTTCTTTAATACTTATTAAGATAATTTTATCAAATTTTATCATACTATCTGTTCCCCTTTATTTTATAATAACTCTTTTATCTTTCTTTTTGTTTCGGTAGCATTTGTAAATAATATTCCGGTTATTCCCATTCTTTTAGCACCACTAATATTTTCTTGTTTATCATCAATAAATAAGCATTCTTCAGGCTTAAGATTAAACATATTTAATGCTCTTTCATAAATCTCTTTCTGCGGTTTTACAGAATCCAATTCATAAGATAACATTAAGTTATCCTCAAAAAAATGCAGTGCCGGAAATTGCTCCCAAATACTATTAAAGTGGATTTCATCGGTATTAGAAAGAACATAAATATTATAATCCTTTTTAAGCTCTTTTGCAAAATCAACAAGTTCAGTAAGCTCTGTAAAAACACTGCACCAAATTTTTTCAAATTCTTCTATATTATGCTCAAATTTATAAATATCTTTTAGTTTCTGGTAAAATTCCTGTCTCGAAAGTTTTCCTGCTTCAAATTCCAAAACCGGAATTGTAGATTCCATTAATGTTTCAAGTTTTGGTTCATAATCTAACTCTTTATAAAAAACATCAAAATCATAATCTACCAACACCTTACCCAGATCAAATATGATATTTTTCATTATTTCTCCAAGATCATGGTAACCGGACCATCATTTAATAATGAAATATTCATATGCTCTCCGAATTTTCCAAGTTTAGGAATTATGCCGTTTTGCTTTAATGCCTCTGCAAATTCAAGATACATATTTTCTGCTTTATCTGGTCTTGCAGCTTCTAAAAAATCGGGACGTCGACCTTTCTTACAGCTTCCATAAAGTGTGAATTGAGAAACTAGTAATAGCTCTCCACTTACATCCTTTAGAGATAGATTCATCTTATTCTCTTTATCTTCAAAGATTCTTAGTTCAACCGCTTTCTTTGCCAACCATTCAATTTGGGTTCCATCATCTTCTGCAGATATTCCAACAAATATCAGCAGCCCGTTCCCAATATTAGAGATAATTTTTCCTTCTACCTCTACACTCGCATGTTTTACACGTTGAATTACCAGTTTCATTTACTAATCCGCATAGTTTATTGGGAACATAATTCGCTCGATCGTTTCGATAATTATGTGAAGAACTGCTATATGTATTTCTTGGATACGATCTGTCGTATTGCCGGGTGCAATTAATTGAAGATCACATTTATTATTGAGAGCACCACCATTTTTTCCTAAAAGTCCAAAAGTTATCATTTCATGTTCGGCAGCTCTAGAAACTGCATTAATAATATTCTTAGAATTGCCACTTGTAGAAATCGCAATGAGTATATCACCTTTAGTTCCGTAAGCTTCTACTCCTCTAACAAAAACTTCTTCATAACCATAATCATTTGCAACACAAGTTATGTGAGAAGGGTCTGTTAATGAAATAGCCGGAAGTGCTCGACGTTCTTTGCGGAACTTCCCAGTTAATTCTTCGGCAAAATGCATTGCATCTGTAGAACTTCCACCATTGCCACAAATTAACACTTTTTTACCATTGTTAAATCCATTTGCAATTGTGGTTGCAATTTCATTTATAATTTCAACATTTATGCTATCATTAGCAAAATCAGTAAAATTATCTACTGCTTCTTTCAATGATATTTCAATATGCTTTTTCATTTTTTTCTTCCTCTTTTACTTCTGCTGAAAGATTTTGAATTCTCTATCTTCAACGTCAACAGGATTTTTTATTTCTTTCTAAAAAAAATAAAATCTAAAACTCTGCTTTAACTTCCATGCTAAGTTTATGAACCTGTTTTTCTTGGGGATAACTATTGCCAGAGTATTGTAAATTAAGCGAGGTATAACTACTCATACGGTAATCCATTGTAATATCCCATTTAAAAATATTTCCTTCTTTTTTATCTGCCAAGAAACTTAAGAATCCTGATCCTTCCCTATCGTTCCGTTTGTAACTTGCTTTAACAAAAAACCTGTATTTCCGTTTATAGAAATATGATACAGATTCTTCAAATTGAAAAGCTTTAATTGTATAAGAATTGTTATTTGCTTCATCATTTCCGTTCTCTAAAGAGTAAGAAGCTGAAGTTCGACAAGTAAGATCCGGTGAGATCCTATTATGAATATCCACCTCAAATTGGTCTAACCTCATCTGAGAATCATAACGTGTATCATCTTCTTTTAAATGGTCGTAATGTAATTCTAGATTTGTATTCGTAAATGTTAATATTCGCAATTCTGCATCCCAATTTTTCAAGTTCTTCTTGGAAGTCTCTTCGTTATATCTACTATCAAGAGTTTCCTCTAATTTATAACCTAGTTTTGATGTTAGCTTTCTTTCTAATATATCAAACCATAAGGTCTGATTTATTATTCTTCTGCCAAATATTGTTGTTTCCGAATTCATGAGGACATCTGGTTTTAGGAAGTAAACTGATTTCTTATCATCTTCTCGGGAGTTCTCTGTGATCATCACATAAGTTTCCGATTGAAACTTTTTTAGGAATGACTTTGTTATCATTTTGGGTGTTAGGTGTAATGAAATACTGCTATTTACTTCTACGGACATCTCAGGATTTTCATAATCAATATCAACGATCTCCCAATCATAATCTCCTTGAAATACTCCCACAAAAAGTGTATCAACATCATATGAACCCATGTATTCACCTACATATTGAAACTCTTTAATTTTTGGGAAAAACTCGATGTTCCTAAGTGAGTAATTGGAATTAATATTCACCAATTCTTTTAAGAATACATTTCTAGCAGAAATATCAGCCATATCAAATTCATTTCTTTCACTTAACTTATTATTATCTACTTGTCTGTGAGTAAGTGCAATATTCATTCTATGTTTAGCAGTATTCAAAAAAGTTTCGATCCCATATGTGTAGGATGTTTCATCATGTTCGATCAAGTGATTCTGCTCATTATCTATTTTTTGTTGATCATTCTTTATCTCGCCGAATATTCTTGAAGTTAACCATTTTAGATTCGCAGTCTCGATCTGCAATTTCCAATTTTTATTTCTTTCAGAGAAAATACTATTCTCAGCAATCTCATATTCATAATTTCTAATATAATGATCTAAGCCCAAAGCAAATTTATTAAAGCTATACTTACTTCTTATATCGTTTTGCTCAATTTTAGAATCAACAATTTGCTGATCTTCTGCAGTTTGCTTAACTAAAAGATAACGATGATAAATTTCTGGTAAAATCTTAATCTGTTTTATATTAGACGTTAAAGAAACATATTGCTGATCTGCAAAATTAGATATCTGCTTTTGTTTTAAAATCACAAATGGAGAATAGATATCCATAATATTCATGCTTAATTCAGCAGAATATTCTTGGCTGCTCAGTGTATCAGGTAACTGTTTAAATTCAAAAGCATCAGCAGCATTTTGTAGTTGTGCAAATGTAGAAAGATTCCCACCTAACTTTTCATACACAAGTTTCAGATCAGGATCTATCTTATCGAGATCTGGGAATAAATTTATACTAAATCTTGAAGCGAAATCATTATTATCATTATCATCAACTTCTGAAAACGAATTCTTATCATTAGATGTATACATACCCTCGGCAGTTATGCTGTAGCTTTCACTCCTATAATTTATGCACAGATCGCTATTTAATTTACTTTGTGGAAGTGGAAGTTTCTTTAAAGGGAGATAGCTCCCATTTCCCGTTCCAACATATTCATAATATGAACCATCAGAAATATGCTCGTAATCTCCATAACCATTTCCCATATACTCAAAAT
>CAXCCM010000094.1:0-6787 GCA_963981005.1 uncultured bacterium
GGAAGATGTTCTATTGAATAGCACTAAATGTAGGATGAAATTAATTTTGAGAAATGCCATATGAACGATATTGAAGCTTTATTAAGAGGTGTTCTGCCTGAGAAAAAGAAGAAACCCGGAGTTTCAAAGAAGAGGGAAATTCATGATCTTATTGATGGAAAATATGTTGCCGAGAATGTGTTTTTAATAGAGAATAAATTTAAAATTAATTATGAACATAATGGTAATAAATTAATAAAATATCAAGTGCATCCACTTATATTAAAATATTCTGGATTAGATAAAGCAAATATTGAGAATCTGCTTTTTATTGATACAGAGACTACAGGTCTAGCCGGTGGTACGGGAACTTATGTATTCCAAATTGGAATAGGATTTTTTAAGGAAGATGAATTTGTTCTGAAACAATTTTTTTTAACCGATATTGCCAGTGAGAAATGTTTGATAGATGAATTACTAAAAGAAGTAGATAGACAATCAGTTTATGTAAGTTATAATGGTAAAAGCTATGATATTCCGTTGATCAATGCAAGATCCATCTTCAATAAATGTATTGGGAAACTGAATAAATTCAATAATATAGATCTTCTTCATATTTCCCGTAGATTTTGGAGAGATATGTTAGAAAATTATTCACTTCAAAATATTGAGCGGAATATATTGAAATCTAATAGAGAAGGTGAACTGGATATTCCTGGAAGTGAAATACCGGCTGCATATTTTAGCTATTTAGATTCAAGAGATGCTACAATTATGAAGAATGTAATCTATCATAATAAGCTTGATATTCTAAGTTTAACTATCCTGTTAGAAAAGATTAATAAAGTTCTTCTCTCTAAGAATTATAAAAATGTTAATAAGTTTGAAATTGGTAGATTATATCTGCAGAATGAATACCTTGAGCAGGCAATTTCTATATTCAAGAGCATTTTAGAAATTGATCCCAACCATCTTTCTGCAACTAAAGAACTTTCCTTTATTTATAAACGTAACGAAGATCTAAGCCAAGCATGTAATTTATGGTTAAAAGCTATAGAACATGATGAATATTATGCTTACGTTGAATTAGCAAAATGGGAAGAGCACAAAAATAAGGACTATGAAAAAGCTCTTAAATATACAGAAAAAGCTTTAAATTCCAAGTTTGATGATTACATTTATGAAGGTGAAGAAATAAAAAAAATAAAGCACAGGAAAAGAAGACTAGAAACTTTATCAAAGAAAATATAAGATCTCTAAACGTAACCACTAATTTAATTTGACTTAATTATTCATTTAAATTCCTTGAACAAATCTTAAAAATATAAGTTGGTAAAACCAACTTTATGAGGGGAATAATGGAATATCTTTTTGTTGGAATTGGTGGCTTTCTAGGTGCTATCTCGCGTTATGGATTATCCCAAGTTGTTCATGCAAATTTTTCTAGTAGTCATGTTCCACTCGGTACAATCACAGTAAATGTATTAGGTGCATTTCTGCTCTCATTTTTGTTAACTGCAAATTATTATAAATTTAATCTTCCAACACACACCATATTACTTTTGGGAACTGGTTTTTTGGGAGCTTTTACAACTTTTTCTACCTTCACACACGAAACCCTTACCGTTTTCGAGCAATCCATTCTCAAAGGATTTCTTTATGTTCTCATCATGTTGATTGCTGGTTATGGAAGTGCCATCGCAGGTTATTTAATAGGAATAGCTACAGGATAAATTTGACACTAAATGTTTCTTTGCTTTTTTAACAGAGTATGGAAGAAAGGCTTGAATACAGAATATTCACATATTCTGCGTATCTATTAAATAAATTTGGGGAAAAAGTTTTCCGTGTGGGATTGAGCACAGGTAAAATCTGTCCTCATCGTGCATATAATGGGGGATGTGTTTTTTGTAATCCACACACTTTTACTGGTGAATATCAATCAAAAGATCTTTCTATTGAAGAACAATTAAAGGATGCAATTCCCAGAATTAAAAAAGCTTGTGGAGATGTACAATTACTTGCCTATTTTCAAGATGAAACCTCAACTTATGGAGATATAAATTTCCTAAAACAAAAATATGAAGAAGCGCTTTCTCATCCACAAGTTATCGGTTTGGTTGTTTCTACTCGACCAGATTATATAACTGATGAAGTTGTCGAATTGTTAGCATCTTTTAAAGTTCCAGTTACCATAGAAATTGGTTTACAATCGATACACAATAAAAGTTTGGAATTTCTAAACCGTGGACATACATTTGAGCAGGTTGTAAAAGCAATAAATCTGTGTGGCGAAGCAAGATTAACTGTTGGGATCCATTTGATTCTTGGAATTCCAAATGAAACATTTAATGATATGTTGCAAACTATAAAATGGGTATCGTATAATAAATATATTAAGCAAGTTAAATTCCATAATCTGGTTGTATATAAAAATACAAAATTAGCTAAAATAGAAGATATATCTTGTTATTCTATAGAAGATCATATAATAAATTTAGGGAAGTTGATTCCCTATTTACGTGGAGATATTACTGTTTCGCGTTTGTTTACATCTAATATTAGAAGAACTCAAATTGCAGTTGATGAATATAAAGGAAACAAAACTCAGTGGATGAATTCCCTGCGAAAATATTTATATATGAATAAATTGAATCAAGGTGATAAAACTGATGTGAAATATAATTATAGAGAATATTATTAATAATTGGAGGAGAAAATGATAAATCCATATAAAGTGGTAAAAGAGATCGGATTTGAAAGACTTGCAGGAAGTGAAGGAGAGAAGAAAGCAATTAAGATATTAAGTGACTACATCAAAGATTTAGGTTTAAAACCAAAATTAGAGTCATTTGATCTCACTTCTTTTGATGCTGGTTCAGCAATTATCAAAGTAGAAGGTAAAGAAATCAAAGGGTTACCTTACGGGCTTAATGAAAACGCAAAGATAACTGGTGAACTTGCTGTACTTGAAAACATGGATATTATAGATTATAATAAAGGTGCTTATGAAGGCAAGGTCGTGATGTGTTATGGCTTTAGTAGAGGTATGGCTCTAAAACTTAAAGCTGCAGGAGTTGCTGGATATATTGGAATTGGCTCACCACATCGGCAAGCCACAAGTCTTTCTCATCGGCAAAGATCACATAAAGATGGATATGTACATTCAATTACAATAACGCATGACGATGCTATAAAATTAAGAAAATTTGATGGGAAAATGCTCACAATTAACATCGAACAAAAAGTAGAAAAACGAAAAGCACAAAATATTGTTGTAGATATTCTTGGAAAAGGTCTTGATAAGAATCTAACATTAGCAGTTGGACACTATGATACAGTAGCTCACAGCGTTGGTGCATCCGATAACAGCGGGGGAACGGTTACACTTTTAAAAGTAGCAGAATTTTTTGCCAAAAATCAACCTCAGCGTGATTTGAGGATTGTATTTTTCAGTGGTGAAGAATTAGGACTTCTAGGAAGCCTAGCTTATGTTAAGAAACATGTTGAAGAGATCAAGGATAGACTTAAACTTGTAGTGAATATAGATGTAACTGGTGATGCAATCGGACATGATCATTTTAATGTGATTGGAAGCAAAGAATTATTGGGTTATACAGATGGGATCACAAAAGAAGTTGGCATGGTTTTTAAATCTAATATTGAAATATTCAGTAGTGACGGAATGCCTTTTACACCTTATGAGATTCCTTCAGTAAATGTGTTTCGAGCAGGTGGAAAAGCTACAAGCAGAATACATACACCCGATGACAGTGTTAAAAATGTTAGCCCAAAAGGTTATGACACAACCATTAAAGCATCTATAAATTTACTTGATCGTATATTAAGTGCTAAAGTGTATCCTGTAAAAAAAGAGATAGATAAAAGTTTAAAAGAGAAAATTGAGAAATACCTTTGGAATTTAAATTATGAAAAGCCAGAACTTGAGTGGGAACCAAAGTACAAAAAATAAAGAGTAGGATTGAAAAAAAATCAGGGAGATAAATGCAGTTATTTGAGAAAAAGATAAGGGAAATTCAAGTTAAACAGAATGTGGTTATTGCGTTTAGATTTCTGCTTCTGGCACTACTGCTCGTGTTACTTACTTTTAATGTATTTTTTGCAGTGTATTCACCATCTGTTAATACACAAAGTAGCTTATTTCTTTTTGCTATAAGTCTGAAGATATTTACTGCACTTATATTTATCTATCTTGTTTTACAAGCCAATAGGGCATTGTTATCTATGTATAAAGCTGCTAAATTCTTAGATGAATTTAATAAAGACAAAGCTGATACTTACCAAAATGCTTTTGAATTAAAAATGGAACTTAATAAAAGTGAAATATTAGAGAGAATTCTTACCAAAGCAGATAATAAAGCAAAAGATCAGATAATTAAACTAAATGTAGATAAGTTAATTCCAATACTCATTATTACAATAGTTGTGATCTTTTTCTCGGGCATTTTATTCATGTTTAATTCAGAACATTTTTCTCAGACATATAACTTTTTCAAGTTGCAAGAACTGCCTCAAACTCAGCACAAAAAAATTGTAGAAATTTTACCTGGAGATTTTTCCCTTACAAGAAATTCCAAACTGGAAATACAAGTTATTGATCCGGAACCTGAAATTGAGCACAAACTGTTTTATAAGATCGATAAAAAGTGGCGTGAAGAGAAGTTGCTAAATCATAATAAGATCTTTAATAATTTAGATTTTTCATTTTCGTATTTCATTAAAACGCCTTATGCTGTTTCAGATACTTTTAATATAACTGTTTATGAACTTCCAATAATTGAGAATCTTCAAATTCGTTATAAATATCCTGCTTATACCGGATTGAAAACTGAGACAAAAAAAAATGCAGGTGGGAACATCAAGGCAATAATTGGAACAGAAGTGATTATGAACATAACTGCAAATAATCCGATTGAGCAAGCAGAGATATTCCTCTCAAATGGTGATTATAAAGAGATGAAACGGTTGGGCAGGTCATCATTTAGTTGTAACCTTACAATTTCAGAAAATAGAACTTACTATTTTAAATTAGAAGATATTCAAGGAAATAGATCTCGAAAAATTACTAGAAACATAACAGCAATAATTGATAGAAAACCTGAGATAAAAATAATATCACCTGGAAGAGATACACTTCTCACACAAAACATGCTACTTCCACTTTCAATTTTTGCAACCGATGATTATGGTCTGCAGGAAATGAAATTGCATTACTTCATAAATCATGATGATGAAACTATTGTACCCATTTTGAATACGATAAGTTCCAATACAATTACGCATGAATTTATTTTTGACTTGAATAAAAGCATTATGATACCGGGTGATAAGGTGACCTATTGGGTAGAGATTTCTGATAACTATTCGCAAAAGCAAACGTCAATTTCACAAAAATATACAGCAAGATTCCCATCAATTGAAGAAATTTATAAAGAGATCGAGGAGAAGGAAAAGGAGAAATCTAAAATTCTGGAGAATACATTAAAAAAATCTGAAGAGCTACAGAAAGAGTTTGAAGAAAAGCGTCGTGAATTAATGAAGAAGGATGAGATCAGCTGGGAAGATAAAAAGGAAATTGAAAAATTATTGAATAAACAAGGTAACTTGAACGAAGATGTAGAAAAAGTTGCAGAAGACTTTAATGAGCTGATGAAAAAGTTTGAGAACAACAATGCACTATCACCAGAGACTATAGAAAAAATGAGAAAAATTCAGGAGTTGATGGAAGAAATATCTAATGAAGATCTACAAGATGTGTTAGAAAAAATGCAGGATAAGTTAGATAATATTGATCCTGAAGATTTAAAGAAAGCTATGAAAGATTTTAAGTTCTCAATGGAAGATTTCTCGGAAAAATTAGAGCAAACTCTTAAATTGCTAGAAGATATTAAAAAAGAACAATCAATAGAAAAAGCTCTAGAAATTGCTGAAGAAATGGAAGAGATGCAAGATGAATTAAATAAAAGGACAGAAGAAAATAGCGAATCAAACGAAAAACTGGCAGAACAGCAGAAGCAGATATCAGAGAAATTAGAGAACTTAAAAGAGCAAATGAAAAAAGCTGTTGCAATGATGGATGAGAAGAAAGATTCTGAAGTTATTAAAGAGATGGAAGAAATGCAGGAGATGATGGAGCAGGATAGTCTTGCTAACGACCTCGAAGATAGCGAAGAAAGTTTACAGAATAGCAAGATGCAGGAAGCTCAAGAATCTCAACAACAAGCTTCTAAAAAAATGAAGAAAATGAGGATGCAATTAGAGAATATGCAGCAGATGATGTCATCTGGTATGATGATGGATGTGGCAGAGATCTTAGAGAAAACAATCCAAAGACTTCTTATCTTTTCTCAGTATCAAGAAAAAGTTTCAGGCTCATATTCTAATGATCCATTCATAATTCTCGCTGGGGAGATATCAATATTTGAGAGTATCGATCTTACAGTAAAAGAACTATATCAAGTTCCAATGATAATTCTGGCGATCGGACCGAAATTTATGTATGATGCCAATGCTACATTTTCATCTTTCAGAGAGCTCTTCCAATATATAAATGATGCAAAAACAGCTAAAGTAAAAACATATCTTACGGATATTCAGAAGGGAATAAACTTAATGGTTTATGATCTGATGCAGGCAAGCAGCAATATGCAGCAAGGTAGCGGTGGTGGAGGAATGCAAAGCATGATGCAGGCCTTGCAGCAGATGGGTCAGCAGCAAATGATGATGAACATGATGACACAACAAATGATGATGCAAATGGCAGAAAATGGAAAGATAACAGGCAAAA
>CAXCCM010000095.1:0-6779 GCA_963981005.1 uncultured bacterium
AAAAAATTAAAAGATATGGATACTAAAGAATTTGAACAATATGATGAAATAGCACGTTCCAAAATGCCTGAATTAGAACCAAAAGTAAGAGCCTCAAGCTTTAAAGAAGTTGAGACAGGTTTTGAGGAAGATGATGCACGTGCAGAGGCTCAAAGATGTTTAGAGTGCGGATGTAATGTTAATGAATCTTGCGATCTTAGAAGTTATGCAACTGAATATAATATTAATGTTGATCTCTTCATGGGTGATAAAAACAAACATCCAATTGATGATAGCCATCCGTTCATACGTCGTGATGCAAATAAGTGTATTAATTGCGGAAGATGCGTAAGGATTTGTGCTGAAGTACAAGGACCTGGTGTTTTGGGTTATATATATAGAGGGTTTACAACTTATGTCGCTCCAGAATTTGGTGAAAGTCTATCTAAAACAAATTGCGAAATTTGTGGTAAGTGTATAGAAGTATGCCCAGTTGGCGCTTTGCTTCCAAAAAATACAAATACTAAACTCAATCCTCATCTAAGTGAAAAAACTATTCAGAATTGTGGTCTTTGTGGAACGGGATGCAATATTGAAGTTAGTGTTCAAAATAATGATATAACTATAGTTGAACCTGCTGATAATAACACTTTCAATCAGAGAGATCTGTGTTTTGATGGAAAATTCGGTTGGCAGATATTTGAAGATGAAGATAGGGTCACTCATCCATTCCAAAGGAATAATGACCAATGGTCACCTATTTCAAACAGTGATGAAGCAGCAGAAATGATTCTAGAGAAATTAGAAACTGCTGAATCTAAGATGGTGTACATCTCTCCCACTTCATCAATTGAAGAGACACTGTTAATTCAACATGTCGCAAATAAAATCGGTTCAAAAGTATCATCTCTTTCTATATACGATAGTTTTGTAGATAAGCTTGCTGATACAAATCTTACAAAAACTTATGATGATCTGGAACAAGCCGAATGCATTGTTATTGTAGGCAAAATAAGTAAGGTACACAAAACTATTGCTCGCAGATTACAGAGAAATGGTGCAAAGATGATTTTGATAACAAAAGAAACTGGTGATTTCAATGATTTTGCTGATGAGCTTCATAATGATGAGCCGATAGTAAAAACTTTGGAAAGATTACTACAATACAATATTGAGCTAATTAAAGAGGAGATGGATGATGTTGATGGTATAGAACACAACATTGACCCATTAAAATTAGATCTTCCAGAAAAAACAATATTTATTTATAATCGTGATCTGATTTCGGAGGAAGCAATTTGGAATATCTGGACTATTTCATCACTCGTATGTAATTTTGAAGAAGGGTCTGGTGTACTTCCAACTTCAAAATTCAATAACTTCCGAGGTTTTAAGAAAATTGGAATCGAAGCTGGAGTACCTGCTACTTATAATTTTGTTCTCTTCTATGGTGAATTACCATGTGAAGAGCAAAAGAAACACATAAAAAATAGTAATTTCATAGTATCTGTTAATACGCATATTGATGATGCAGATTCTTCACATTTACTTCTACCAAAAGCATCATATTTAGAATTGGAATCAACTTCAATTGCTGATGATGGTAGAATCTCACACTTTAAGAATCCTAAAAATTCAACTATCCATAATGAATTTTTAAAGACATTTAAAAAGGCAGGATTACTATCTGTTCAAGAAGCTAAAGCCTCATTCTGGAATAAAAAAGCTGAAAAATTGTTAGCTAAGAAAACAAAAGTTAGGAATTTATCAAATCAAGAGCTCCTTGATTTTTTATACACAGTTGAGAATATGCATTTTGATGCACCTAAACAAGCTAGTGTTCAAAAGAAGCGAATTACAAAATTGAAAAAGATGGCTAAATAGCTAATAGAAAATATTGGGGTGGATTTATTCACCCCTTTTTTTATTACTAACAAGCATACAAGTAAATAAAATACTTGCATAAATTCATTATTATATTTATTTAACTACATATTATATATAAAAGGTATTGTATGCGTTATTTTCTGATTTTTATAGTTTTAATATGCGTGTTTAACTTGTTATTAGCAAGCACACATATAGACAGCTTAGAAGTTTATCTAAAAACAGCTTCTCCGGATGAGAAAGTTGGAATCTTAAATGAACTTTCACAAGCTTATCAGGAAATTTCTGCACGTAAAAGTATAGACTATGCACAAACAGCACTTCAACTTTCTAATGAATCTGGCATAAGGAAAGATATCGCTGGATCACTTTCAAATTTAGGTTCAGCATATTATCATCTCAGCAATTTTAAAAAGGCCGTTGAATTTCATACAGGAGCTCTTGAGATATACCAACAATTAGCAGATAAAACGGGAATTTTGAATGTTAATAACAACATCGGGTTAGATCACGAGAAGCTTGGAAATTATGATAAAGCTTTAGACTTCTATCTAATTTCTTTAAAGATAAGTAATGAGATAAATGATCAGCATGGTATTTCTTTGGGACTTAATAACTTAGGGAATCTATATCATTCGCTAGGTAACTTCGATAAGGCTTTAGAATATTTTCAAAGAGCACTTGCAATTGAAAAAGACAGCGGCAACAAGAAAGCTATATCGATTGCTCTGAACAATATCGGTATAACATTTGCAGACCGCGGAGATTACTCTGAATCATTAAAATATTATAAACAATGTCTAGAAATTGAGCAAGATTTAGGAAACATAAAGGGAATTTCTTCAGTTTTGAATAATTTGGGAATTGTTCATGAGAAATTAAGTGAATATGAAAATGCTCTAGCTTATTTCCAAAGATCACTTGATCTTATTTTAGAAACCGGAAATAAGTATGGTATTTCTGAAACATTTATCAATATTGGCAAATTGCAAATTTCAATGAAAAATATGCCGGAAGCCTATGCAAATATAAGTCAAGGGCTTAAATTTGCCTCTGAAATTGAAGCACAACACTTAATAATGAGAGGGTACCTTACCCTTTCAGATTACTATAAAGCTAATAATAACATAAATGAATCTCTTCGATATTTCAGACTTCACTCAGTAATTAAAGATGAAATCTTTAGTGAAGAAATGACGAATAAAATAACCAGCATGCAAGCCAAGTTTGAAATG
Source organism: uncultured bacterium (assembly GCA_963981005.1). Classification (GTDB taxonomy): domain Bacteria; phylum Cloacimonadota; class Cloacimonadia; order Cloacimonadales; family TCS61; genus Tenebribacter. The sequence goes on from CAXCCM010000095.1 coordinate 3,102, forward strand.
GGGCAACGTGAACATGATATTGTACGATTAGAGAAAAATAATCAGATAATGGAGCTTCAGGCAGAGAAAAGGAAATTATTCTCGTTATTGCTTCTCGCCAGTCTTTTCTTGGTTACAGGTTTTTCTTTAATAATTTTTAAACGCTACAAAAACAAACAAAATAATAATGAAGAACTGCAGACTGAAATTCTCGATAGGATGTCAGCAGAGAAGAGATTAATAAAGAGATTGCATATAGAAAAAGTTATCTCAAAGATCTCTTCTAGATTTATTAATGTTACAGATTTTGATAGTTCTATAGATGAAACACTCAAAGAGATCGGTGAAGTATGTGGAGCAAGTCGTTCCTACCTGTTTATATTAGATGAAAACAATGATACCCTTGATAATACACATGAGTGGTGTGATGCTAGTATTGAACCTCAGATAAGCAATTTTCAAGATATCCCCATAAGTTCATTACCTTGGTGGATGAGTAAATTAGAAAATGATGAGATTATTCACATTTCTGATATTTCCAAAATGCCGGATGAAGCTCAAAATGAAAAGAAAATGTTACAGGAACTCAGCGTAAAATCGCTACTTGTTTTACCATTGATCTCAGCCAGTAGTTTGATTGGCTTTTTAGGGATTGATAACGTTACTAAAGCAGAAGAGTGGAGAGAAGAAGAACTTTCTCTTCTGAAAATATCCTCCGAAATCTTAGGAGTATTTTTCGAGAAAAAAGAGATAGATTCTAAATTGGAAAAAGCTTATTTTGGTTTGGAAAGAAGAGTCCATGATAGAACCAGAGAATTAGCTGAGATTAACAATGAATTGCAGGTTGAAGTAACCGAAAGAAAAAGAGTTGAAATACAGCTTAATGATAGCTTCTTAAAATTGAAAAAAGCTATTGAAGAGACGATAAATGCTTTCATCTCTGCAGTTGAGATTAGAGACCCATATACAGCAGGACATCAGCTTAGAGTTGCAAAGCTAAGTTGTGAGATCGGCAATGAGATGCATTTGAATAAAATGCAGCTTGATGCTATACGTATTGCTGCAATTCTTCATGATATTGGCAAAATATATATTCCAAACGAAATTCTCTCAAAACCATCTTCCCTCACAGAAACAGAGTTTAGTGTAATTAAAAATCATCCTTTAGCTGGTTATGATATATTAAAGACAATTGATTTCCAAATGCCAATCGCAAAAATTGTTTATCAACACCATGAAAAAATCAATGGTTCAGGCTATCCTCAAGGTCTTATTGGGAACGAAATTATGCTTGAAGCCAGAATTGTGAATGTTGCTGATGTTGTTGATGCTATGATTTCTCAGCGTCCATATAGATCTTCACAAGGAATTGAGGATGCACTTGAAGAGATTAAAACAAATGCGGGGATACTATACGATCCGGAAGTTGTAGATATTTGTTTGTACATATTTAATGAAAAAGGATTCCAATTCGAAGAGATCAAAATTAGAACTGCACCAAGATAGTTGCTTTTTTGTTGTTCCTATTTAATTAATATTTTTAGAATTTTACAAAGCTAATAAACTTGATGGAGTACTATGGAGAAAATTGTAAATGCGCTTATTGCAGCTATTGAAATATGGGATCCATATACTGCCGGACATCAAAAACGAGTAGCAACACTTTCACTTGCCATAGCTAGAGAAATGGAATTTAATCAAAAGCAATTAGACACAATGAGAATAGCTGCAATACTTCATGATATTGGAAAGATAAATCTTCCTACTGAAATATTATGCAAACCCGGAAAATTGGCAACGTGTGAATATAATCTAATCAAGATCCATTCTGAAGCTGGATATCAAATATTAAAAAAAATTAATTTCCCAGATAAGATCGCTGAAATTATTTATCAGCATCATGAAACTTTAGATGGGAAAGGATATCCGCGTGGGCTAAAAGCTGATGACATAAGTATTGAAGCAAGAATACTACGAATATCTGATGTTGTTGAAGCTATTTCTGCGAATAGACCTTACAGACCAGCAAATGGAATTGAAGATGCATTAGGTGAGATCGAGAATGATACAAATGGTAAATATGATAAAGATATTTGTGATGTATGCATAAACCTTTTTAGAGTAAAGAATTTCAAGATCAAAGAGATTCAAATGCGAGATAATGAAAGAACAATAAATTAATGGTTAAATAAAATATTGAGGGGAATATAATTGGAACCAATCTATCTAGATTATAATGCCACCACGCCAATAGACCCAAGAGTTGCTAATGTAATGAAACCCTTTTTAACACAGTCTTTTGGGAATCCATCGAGTTCCCATTGGTTTGGGATAGAATCTAGAAAAGCAATTCTAAAAGCTAGAGTGCAAGTTGCAGCATTAATAAATTGTAAACCTGAAGAGATAGTTTTTACAAGTGGCGGAACAGAGGCGAATAACTATGCAATAAGAGGCTATGCTTATGCAAATCGCCATAAAGGAAACCATATTATCACTTCAGTAATCGAACATCCAGCTATCCTTGAAGTTTGTAAATATTTAGAAGAATATGACTTTGATGTTACATATCTTCCAGTAGATAAAAATGGTTCTGTTTCTGTTAGATCTGTACAAGATGCAGTTACAGAAAAAACTATTCTCATCTCAATTATGCATGCTAATAATGAAGTTGGCACGATTCAACCAATTACGGAAATTGCAGAAATAGCTAATGAAAATGGTATTTGTATGCATACTGATGCAGCTCAATCGTTAGGGAAAATACCTGTAGATGTTTTAGAACTTAATGTTGATCTTATTTCTATTGCAGGACATAAAATTTATGCACCTAAAGGCATTGGTGCACTATACATAAAACAGGGAACTATACTAGAAAAACTAATGTTCGGTGCAAAACAGGAAAATGGTTTTAGAGCAGGAACAGAAAATGTTCTTGAGATTGTAGGATTAGGACGTGCTTGTGAAATTACAAAGCAAGATCTTACAAAGAATATCGAGCATTTAAAAAATATGCGTGATAGATTATGGAATGGCCTGGTTAATGATATCCCTGATGTAAGACTAAACGGACATCCCGATAAAAGATTACCAAATACTCTAAATGTAAGCTTCTTGAATATGAACGATTACTTCCAACTTTCTTTGTTTCTTGAAATTGCAGCTTCTGCAGGTGCAGCTTGTAACAATAACACAACATCATTTTCTCATGTGTTAGAAGCTATGAATGTTCCAATAGAATATGCAAAAGGAAATATTCGTTTTTCTACAGGTAAATTTACAACAGAAAAAGAAATTGATAATGCTGTAATAAAAATAATTGAAATTCATAATTCTCAAATTGGTTTATAAAAATGGCAATCTTGAATATTGAAATAAAAGCAAAATGCTCTGATCCTACGTTTATTCGCAAAATCCTTACACAAAGAAATGCTATGCTTAAAGGAACAGACAATCAGAAAGATACTTATTTTAAAGTAGCATATGGACGACTAAAAATGCGGGAAGGTAATATTGAATACAGCCTTGTTCATTACGATAGAGAGGATATCTCAGGTCCGAAACGTTCTGAAGTTCTGTACTACCATCCCAGAAAAGAAGATCTTGTAAAACAGCAACTAATAAAAGCTATTGGAACTTTAGTAATAGTTAACAAAAAAAGAGAGATTTATTATATTGATAATATCAAATTCCATATTGATG
>CAXCCM010000096.1:0-6747 GCA_963981005.1 uncultured bacterium
TGAGACACACTGTGGCATACTGACACAAATAACATCTGTATAAAGTGAGGACGAATTATTAGTTGCACAACAATTGCAAATGGGTTTAGAATCGTTAGGTTATGATGTTTGCGATTCTGTATTTTGCGGAGAGGATGCTATTGTAAAAGCTGAGGAAAATTTCCCTGATCTAATAATTATGGACATTAATTTAGCTGGGATGATAGATGGGATCGAGGCGGCAAAAGAGATCACAGAAAATCTTCAGATCCCCATAGTTTTCATGACCAGTTACAGTGATATAAAATTTTTGTTCCGTGCGGTACATCTTAAAAAAGTTCAATATCTAGAAAAACCATTAATAATGAACAAATTACGATCGGTGATCGAGACGCAATTTGCAGTAAATTAAATTAGAAATTTTCAAGGGAGTCCTCAAATGGAAAATTTAAAAGAAAAAGAACAAAGATTCAAAGCACAGCGCAATAAGATCAGAAATTTAAAATTAGGAATTAGAAAAGGTTTAGACGAGAGGAACAAGAAGAAAGATTAAACATTAATAAAACAAATTTATCTTACTATTAACTGATCTCTGCCAATAATATCTTAACTCTATCTTCAATACGATCTCTTACTTTATTAAAATCTTTTTCATTCATATTTTTTGGATCACTTATATCCCAGTCTTGTCTGCTTTTTGCCATGATGTTCGGGCATTTATCACCACAGCCCATCGTAACAACTACATCATAAACTACATCTGGAATTTCTGTTAACCTTTTTGATCTGTGTGTACATAGATCATAACCAATTTCACTCATACTTTTTATCGCTTTTTCGTTAACAATTCCCGATGCCTTTGAACCTGCACTGTAAGCAAATAATTTTTTATTACCATGTATTTTGGCAAATGCTTCTGCCATCTGGCTGCGACATGAATTCTCTATGCAAACGAATAATAACTTTTTCACTAAATTTCCCCTTATATCATTATCCAAATTATTATAAAACCTGCGAAGAAAATGAGAATTGATAATTTAGATGTCAAGAGCAAGAATAGAAAGAAGAGAAAAAATAGATTCTCCGTTAGCAGTACAAGCAGAGTTCCCCTGAGAGACAAATTATTATAATTCCTTAACTTTTAATTTGACAATCACTTAGACTAATGCGTTTGATGTATGTGTCTTTACTAGCATAAGGGGGAAGTTTATGTATAAAAGAGTTTTTACTAAATTATTATTTCTAATCTTATTTTGTCTGGTTTTAAGTGGATGTCTTACATCTGAATTCAAGCAGTATTTCTTTAAGATCAATGCAGATGGTTCCGGATCCGGGATCATCACGTTCATAAATATTGTATCTGAAGAAGATGAAGGTGAAAATGTTTCTAATACCGATTTTGATGAACTGATAAATAGCTACATTAATGGTACTTCATTCGAAGATGCCAACCAGAATTTTAATGTGATCAGCAAAGAATTGATCGAGGAAAATGGAATGCTGAATGGTCAGGTAGAATTCACATTTGATAATTTTCAGGAGATCGGATTTTATCAGTATAACAGCTCCGAGCATGCTCCAATTATGTTCTATCTGGGTTCACTTTCCGAGACTTTAGAATCAACTGATGGAGATTATTTGGGTGGTTATACTGATGAAGATGAAGGAATTCCTATGATCGTATGGGCTCCTGGTACAACCGAGTTTACATTCAAAACAGTTGTGAAAGATGAAATGAGTAATGCTCATACTTTGTTAAATCACTACAATTTATGGTTAGAAATTAATAAGTAAGAAAAAGCCCACATCATTGTGGGCTTTTATAACTTGTTTTATTTTGGGAATTTTACGAAATTCTTTATTCACCTATTCTCTTTTCAAATTTAAAATCTTCTTTTTCAAAAAGCTCTAAACAGATATCAGTAATATGTTCATCGTAAAGAATCCCTCTATTTTTCTTAAGTTCTTCTAAAGCAATTCCAATTCCCTTGGAAGGTCTGTAAGGTCTGTGTGAAGACATAGCTTCAACAACATCCGCCACATAGATAACTCTAGCTTCTATAAGGATCTCTTCACCTTTTAACCCTTTAGGGTATCCCGAACCATCAATCCGCTCGTGATGTTGGTGAACAGCATCTGCAACCGGCCATGGAAAATCGATCTCCTTTAAAATATCATAACCCGCCTGAGGGTGATTTTGCATCAATTCCAGCTCATACTGATTTACAATACCGGGCTTACTTAGTATTTCCACAGGAATATTAATCTTTCCAATATCATGTATCATAGCAGCTATGCGAACGCAATCCTTTTTATCTTCAGATAATTCCAACTTATTAGCAATAGCCAAAGCAAGCTGAGTAACACGTCTTTGATGTCCTGCTGTGTAGGGGTCTCTATATTCAATAGCCGAGACCAATCCAGTAACTGTATCATTAAGAAGTTTATTTAATTTTGTATTGGAAGATAGAAGTTCTTTTTCTACTTGTTCTCTGATCTCAATTTCTTTGATTAGTCCCTGGTTCGTTTTAACAAGTTCATCGGTCTGCTCTTTTATTCGTTCTTCCAGTTTCTCATTGAGCTTGAACATCTCTTCCTGATTGCTTTTTAGTATTCTTGTTATAAAAAAATCACGACGAGAATAGAATTCTATACTGTACGCTGCAAACATACCTACAATATTTGTACTAAAGAAAATAAAGTTGTTCTTCATTATTGTTACTTCTGGTGTTTCAAGTATAAAGTATGCCGTTATCTGATAGCAGATCAGAACTAAAATTCCGGTAAGAGTGGCTGAAATAAAACGAATTCCAATAAATGTATAAATAAATACGAATGTAACCATTAAAATTGCATAATAGGCGAAATCCACAGGCTTCGGTGTAATAATGGTCATCAGTAAAATTCCCACACTAAACAAGATCATCGTAAAAGACATCGTAATATCACGATATCTATCAAAATCTGCAGAGAAAGAAGTTATAAGAACCAGTAATCCGATAGGAACAATTACAGAAAACCTTATAAGCCACATCATATTCCTTAACTCTGTAGCAAGATGCATGTCTAGTAATCCAAAAAAACCATATAGTAAAACAGCTAAGAAGAATGAAATTCTAACTTGATAAATAGATTTTTTATAATGATCAGTAATAAAATCCTGCTCTAATCCATCTCTAAAACTAAGAGTTAATGCATTAAGATTCATATCTTTAAATTTAGGAAGCTTATCTTTTATTAAAACCATAAATCTTGTCCTCAATACGTAATTTTTTGAGCTTGCAAAATGTTAACAAATGGGTTTTGGCTGTCAAGAATAATAAGTAATTGTGATAGGTTTAGTACTATTAAGAAAATTTTGTATCTCAATAAGCATAAATCATAGAGTATATTATAATATTATTGACTTGTATAACACATAAAATATGTCGGTTATATATTGATTTTAAAAGAATTTGGAGAGAATAATGGTAGAAGAGAAGATTTCTGAACTCCGAGAAAAACGTGAGAAAGCAAAACTCGGTGGTGGAGAAAAACGTATAGAAGCGCAACACTCAAAAGGAAAATTTACTGCACGTGAAAGGATTCGAAAACTTGTTGATGAAGATAGTTTTGAAGAATTTGATATGTTCATTGAGCATCGTTGTGCAGATTTTGATATGGATAAAAAACCCAAGATATTGGGTGATGGCGTTGTTACCGGCTGTGCAACAATAAACAGCAGGATCATCTATATTTATGCACAAGATTTTACAGTTACTGGCGGCTCACTTTCCAAAACAAATGCAGAAAAGATTTGTAAGGTCATGGATATGGCAATGAAAGTTGGAGCACCCATTATTGGCCTTAACGATAGTGGTGGCGCGCGCGTTCAAGAAGGAGTTGATGCATTAGCAGGATATGCAGAGATATTCTTGCGTAATGTAAAAGCTTCTGGTGTAATTCCTCAATTAACAGCCATTATGGGTCCATGCGCTGGTGGAGCTGTTTATTCTCCTGCCATTACAGATTTCATTTTTATGAATAAGCAAACCAGCTATATGTTCGTTACAGGACCAAAAGTGGTAAAAACTGTTTTGAATGAAGATGTTACAACCGAGCAACTTGGTGGAGCAATGATGCATGTAACCAAAAGCGGTGTTGCCCATTATGTTAGTGATAACGAAGAAGAAACTTTAATGCTCATACAAAAACTCATTAGTTATCTTCCTTCTAATAATATGGAAACTCCTCCTTACATTACTCCAGATGATTCTATAGATCGTTACTGCGAAGAGCTTAATTCCATCATCCCCGAAAACGCGCATAAACCTTATGATATTCTTGATGTGATAAACAGCATTGTAGATAATGGTGACTTCTTAGAAACATCTAGAAATTATGCTCAAAATATGGTTGTGGGATTTGCCAGAATGAATGGACATAGTGTTGGAATTATTGCCAATCAACCCAAGGTTCTAGCCGGAGTACTAGATATTAATGCTTCTGTTAAATCTGCACGTTTTATTCGTTTTTGTGATGCTTTCAACATCCCTCTTGTTGTATTGGAAGATGTTCCTGGTTTCCTTCCTGGAAGCAATCAAGAACAAAATGGAATAATCCGACATGGAGCAAAACTACTTTACGCCTTTGCCGAAGCTACAGTTCCTAAGATAACCGTTATCATACGTAAAGCATACGGGGGCGCATATTGTGTAATGAATTCAAGCAGTATGGGAGCAGACGTTGTTTATGCTTGGCCAACTGCCGAAATCGCAGTGATGGGACCCAAAGGAGCTGTTGAAATTGTATTCCGTAAAGAGGTAAATGATGCCGATGATCCACAAAAACTAGCAAGTGAAAAAGAAGAAGAATATAGAAATAAATTTGCAAATCCTTATGTGGCTGCAAAAAAAGGCTACATTGATGATATAATTGAACCAGCTCAAACTCGGTTTCGTATAATTCGCTCATTAGAAATGCTGGCAACAAAGCGTGTTTCTAATCCACCAAAAAAACACGGAAATATTCCACTTTAAGGAATACCTATGAAAAAAATAATATTCCTAATATTTATTGTTTTTGCTGTTCTGGGTTTAGCTGAAGAAAAAATTAGTTTTCTTCCCACAGCTAACCTACAAGAAATTTCCACTCAAACTAACATTCCCGTAAAAAAGATCGCACAATATCTCAAGCTGGAAGATCAAACTAAGTTTAACCTCAGCATTCAGGAACTTGGTATTTCTAACGAAGATATAAATAATGCCATTGCAGAATATAACACTAACAAGAAATCATTTTATACCGGAATTTCTTTGGTGGGAATGGGTATTGTATTTGCTAGTCTTATGCTGGTAGGCTTCATCATAAGTTTATTGCAACATATTGGTGATCCTAACAAAAAAACAAAAGTAAAAACTTCTGTGGGAACAGTTACGGCACCTAAGGAACATATTAGCAGTAACGGAATTGTAGCTGCTATTACCGCTATATTCCTACATGATGCAGAAGAAAAAGATAAGATTGAGCTGACGTGGAAGAGACAAACCATAAGCATGTGGAAAGCTGCAGGAATGACAGAAAATAGAGCATTTGAAGATAGAAGAGGTAGAAAATGAAAACATATAAAATGAAGATCAATGGTGAAAAATACGATGCCAAGATAAAAAAATATAAAAGCGATCAAGTTATTGTTGAAGTTAATGGGATCGATTATGAAATAGAGCTAGAAACAACAGACCGTCGAAAGACAGAAATTGTTAGGTCAGAGAAAATTCGCCCAACAATAGATGTTGTAAAAACACCTTCAAAGCCTATTGCTGCCAGTGCAGGATCAGTGCTTGCTCCCATACCTGGATTAATTCTACGCATTCTTGTTAAAGAAGGTGATAGTGTGAATGCTGGAGATCCTGTGCTTATACTGGAAGCTATGAAAATGGAATCTGAGATCACTTCAACTGTAACCGGAGTGGTTAAGAATATTAGTGTAAAAGAGGGAACTTCTGTACAAGAAGGTGAAACATTAATTGAGGTAGGAGCTTAGAGTAATGGCAGAACTAGTAAATTTTTTCAATACAACAGGCTTAGCTCAAATCCAACTTCCATACCTCATCATGATGGCTGTTGGTGGTTTATTTATTTATTTGGGAATCGCCAAAGATTATGAGCCTTTGCTGCTCGTTCCTATTGGATTTGGTGTAATATTAGGAAACTTGCCGGGAACTGAAGCCTATGGTGTTTACGCTGATGGGTCTGTAATGAATCAGTTGTATGAAGGTGTAAAATTCGGATTATATCCTCCGCTAATATTCTTGGGTATTGGTGCAATGACAGATTTTTCAACACTCATCGCCAATCCTAAATTAATACTTTTAGGTGCTGCTGCTCAATTCGGAATTTTTGCTACATTTATCGGTTCGATTCTTTTAGGATTTAATGTAATGGAATCTGGTGCGATTGGTATTATCGGTGGAGCTGATGGGCCGACCTCAATATTTTTATCAACTAAGCTTGCACCCCATCTTTTGGGTCCAATAGCCATTGCAGCTTATTCTTACATGGCATTAGTTCCGGTTATTCAACCACCAATTATTAAATTGCTTACATCAAAAAAAGAGCGTGTTATCCGCATGAAAACACCTCGACTTGTAACCAAACGCGAAAAAATAATTTTCCCAATCGTTGGAGCTCTTGTTACTATTCTCATTGCACCTGGTGCATCATCACTATTGGGAATGCTTTTCTTTGGAAATTTATTAAAAGAGAGTGGAGTTACAGAGCGTTTAGCAA
>CAXCCM010000097.1:0-6575 GCA_963981005.1 uncultured bacterium
GAAAACAGCCGCGATAATTAGGTTAAACCAAGGAGATGAGTTTATGGTTCCAAATTGAGAACCGGTTAGAACCACCACCACGCCTAATACTCCATAAGCTAATGCCATTCCTAAACCATAAATACCACCAATAAGAAAGCCTTTGCCTTTAGATTCCGATTGTGTTCCAGCACCTAAAACTGCTATTGTTATTGGCATCATTGGAAGAACACAAGGAGTTAGATTAAGTGCAATACCACCAATTAGTATCAATATGATAATCACCCAGATACTCATATCCGCAAATTTATTTGTGTTAAATGAACCGGCTTCTTTTGAGTTTGCTAAGAAAGCAGAAAAATCTTTACTATTCTGGTATCCGGCTTCTTTACCGGAAATTTCAAAATCCTCAAGCATTACTAAAAGTTCTTCGATGCTGTCTGAACCAGTAATTTCTGAGTTTGAATCTTCGGTTTCTTCTGATTTTGCAATATTATCACCTGATACTAAAGATATGTTTAATTCGATCTCTTCAGGCATAAAACATGTTCCACCTTCATCACAGAATTGGTAACCTGCATAAATGGTTACAGAAGTTTCTTTGCTAATATTATCTTGTGCTACAAAATTTTTAGTAAGAGAAACAACACCATGAAATTCAATAGTGCCATCTTCCATTTTTTCACCTTTAGGATAGACAGTTGATTCAAATGTTATTCCTTCAACTTCATCAACTTCAACAAAAAACATATCTTCCTGTAAGGTTTGATGAAATCCATCCGGTATATTATATGTTACTTTAATTTGATTTCCTTCAATCTTTGCTGAAATCACTTCTTGCGGGTCTGGTAATTGAGCCGTAAGAGAAGTAAATAATATCACTATTAATAAAGTGATCCACGAAATTTTTTTCATTAATCCTCCGATATTTTATATTTATTTAATACTATTAAGTAAATGCAATTTGCATTCCTAAAGTTTAATGTTTTCTTTGTCTAAAAACTTATCAACAGTGATCGCGTCATTCCAATATTTATAGAATGTTGTGATGAGGGTTTCTGCGAGATCTGAATGCTTAATTACCATATATGTAAGGTTTTGCTCTGGATTTACCTGATTAATCATTGAGAACATTACTGTATGGTCATCGAAAACATGTAATTTAATTGGAAGGTGATAAGCTACTTTAATTTGCTCACCTTGATCCTCAAAATTCTTCATTCTTTTTGCAAAGTGTACAATGTTATCTGTCTCTACCTCAAATATTGATTTGAATATAACACCAGACTTCATACTTTCTGACTGCTCTTCATGAATATCGAGATCTTTAGACATTGCGTATGGAGATTTGCAAAGTGAAAGCACAACTTCTTTAGATTCTAGCTCTAAAGTATGGTGTTTTTTTATAATACTCGCAGGAGTTCCATAAACTTCTATAAATTCAAGCGGAGAAGAATTATCGCTATTAGATTGATAAATAGGTGATAGAAGATCTGGAAGTGAATTTAGTGTTTTTAGCTTATTGTTTTGTTCGCTTATAAGTTTCTCAAAAGCGATCTCTGGTGCAGCGGCTTGGAATTTTCTGATCTTACCTAATTTTTCGATGCATAATCCTTTACCTATCAAGCTCTCTAAAACAGAATATATTCTAGATCTGTTCACGTTGCAACATTGAGATATCTCAGTAGCTGTAAAAGTGTGTTTCCGGAGTAAACAACTATAAACCTTTGCTTCATTTTCAGTAAGTCCAACTTCCATCAACTCAACTAGATGTTCTGTCATTTATTCTCCTTAAATATACTGTTGCAACTTGTGGGGCAACAAAACATATCGGGATGAGTTGTCAAATATTAATAACAAAAAAAACGCCCTGATTAATCAGGGCGTTTTGTATTACACTATTATAGATTGTGTAACTATTTCATAAGGATCATTTTTTTTGTAGAAGAGTAATTACCAGACTTCATTTTGTAGAAGTAAACTCCACTTGAAACAGATTTGCTATTATTATCAGTTCCATTCCACGTTGCAGTAAACTGTCCTGTCTCTTTTGTGCCATTTACAAGAGTTCTTACAAGTTGTCCCTTAATATTGTAAACTTCTAAAGTAACATTACCAGCTTCTTTAACTGAGTAAGCGATATTTGTTGTTGGGTTAAATGGATTTGGATAATTGTTTTGAAGCTCTGTTGCAAAGATAGGTAGATCATTAGTTCCTGTTATAGCTGTTAATTCGAAACCTAAATAAGTAAGTTCACCTGTTGTAACAGTTTCATCAAGTGTTGCTACTTCATAACCGTCTGCTTCACATGTGAATGTATAATCTCCACTTAATATATCAAAAGAAAATTGACCATCTTCATCTACCATTGTTGCAATATTGCTAACAGTAATCACAGCATCTGAAATTGGAGCACCTGTAGCATCTGTAACAAGTCCTGCAACCATTCCGATATCAGTAGAACTTGCCATGAAAGTTACAACACCATCGGTTACTTGATGTCCACCATCACCAAAGCTATCTAGCATATAAATGATCCACTCACCATTCATTGCTTCACCATTGAAGCCAGTGGCATCGAGCTCTAATTGTGTAGGTGTTGTACCTGCAGAAGCATAAAGTTCAACATCAGTTCCAGTTGGTGATGTAGCTCGGAAAGTTCCTTCAGAAGCATAATCAACACTTTCCCACATTACAGAAAAATGAACATTAGAAATTTCATCTGTTTCTGTAACATCGATAGATGTCCAGCCTAGATCTGTATAAGAATTTGCATATTGGTTAGGATTATTAGGATATAATCCCTGAGCAGGACTATCTTCTAAATCATAATCATAGCTCAGAAGGTTAGGATTTAACGCTGTAACAACAAATACATCATCAACAGTTTCGTCAGATCCATCATCACCTGTAACAGTGATTTCTGTTGATCCGAGTTCAGAACCGATAATAATTGTAATAACGTCATCTTCTAAAACAGCACTGGCAACATTTGGGTTGCTATTGTCTGAAATTGAAACAGTGACAGGATTTCCACTTGGTGATGCAAACATATCGGTAACATCGATATTATTAAATCCCCAGAAATTATTTTCTACATCTGCAATTGGGGCAACTACACCCATATGATTGAAAGATTCAATTGCATCTGGTACCATATTTTGAGCTGGAAGATAATCATTATCACCATACATAAAAATATTATATGCTCCAATAACTCCGAAAAATGGAACATAACCATTCCCGAAATCATTATAATAACCATAAACTTCTGTCGCATATGGCATTGTTACGCCAATTTCAGTCCAATCATAAGTTGCGATGTAATAAACATCATCGGGATTTTGTGTGTTCCACCATGCTTCCATAAACGGCGCCGCCGCTGTGCAGCCCGGTCACCAACTTTCTCCCCAGAATATTACTACAGCCTTTCCAGCAGCAGTTAACTCATGTATTGAGTGCTCTTCACCATTACTATCTGTCCATGAATAGTCATCAGTAATTGGTTCTCCAACTTGCCATACTGCAAACAATGACATTGTAAGCAATAGAATAACCAAAACAATAATGTGTTTTTTCATCTTTCTCTCCTTTTAGTTTACATCTTTATTTAACTCTCCAGATACATTGTTGTATCATTAGAGGCAACAGAATATATTTTGAAATTCTGTCAAATGTTAATTCAATAATTTTCTCTACAAATTATAACGAAAAATGATTACCACACTTAAAGCCATCAGCTGCACTGCTCATAATTCCACCAGCATAACCAGAGCCCTCACCAACTGGATAGAGATTTAATATCCCATTAGCATGGAACGTATCACGGTCCCTAAGTATTCGAACAGGTGAGGATGTTCTAGTTTCAGGTGCAAGTAATAGACCATTAGCTATAAATCCGGGAGCTCTTTTATTAAATTTGGTTAAACCAAATTTAATTGCTTCTGTAATTTTAGATGGGAAAATAGTATTAAGATCGTGGTGGAAAATTCCCGGTTGAAAGCTGGTTTTCGTAAATGTGTTCGAAGTAGAATTATTCATGAAATTAAAAGCATTTTGAGATGGAGCAAGATATGGTCTATCGCTACTAAAACACTTTTTCTCTATTTGTTGTTGAAACATCATTCCGGCTAAAAGGTCTTCACCAAAATCACTATTATTAACGGTTGCAACGATTGCACTATTTGCGAATCTATTGTTTCTATCTTTAAAGCTCATCCCATTAAGAACAAGACTGTCTTTCTGGGAAGATCCTGCTACAATAAATCCTCCAGGGCACATACAAAAGCTATAAATCCCTTTTTCTTTATATTTAGTTGTGAGACGATAAGTTGCCGGACCAGTGAGCGAGAGATCTGTTTTTTCACCATAGAATGAATTATTAATAAATTTCTGGGAATGCTCAATTCTAAATCCAACTGCGAATGATTTACTTTCCATTTTGATTTTATCTTTAAGCATTAAGAAGGTGTCTCTTGCTGAATTCCCAATAGCTAAGACAATAATTTCAGGAAAATACTTTTCTTTATTTATAGTAACGGAACTAACTGCATTATCCTTAATATCAATATTTTCCAGCTTGCTGTTCCAAAAAAACTTACAGCCTTTCTCAATAAGAAATTCTCGCAAATTCTTAATGATATCTCTAAGTCCGTCGGTTCCAAGGTGAGGAAGAGAATCGTATCTTATTGATGCATCTGCACCAAACTTGATAAGGTAATCAACTACTTTATTAGTATAAAAATCTCTGGTTCTGGAAGTGAGTTTTCCATCAGAAAATGTTCCAGCTCCACCCTCCCCAAATTGTACATTACTGTTTTCATCAAAAATTCCATTATTCCAGAAATCTTCTACTTTTTTTGCTCGAAGATCTATTGTCTCTCCTCTATCAAAAATATATGGTTTAAAGCCATTTTCAACGAGTGAAAGTGCTGCAAAGAGTCCTGCAGGCCCAGCTCCAATAATAAATGGATTTAAGTTTGAAAGTTTTATTATATCTTTGATATAAGATTGTGGCTCCGAATATTCTTTTAGTTCAGCATCTAATTTTAAATTAAGATCAATATCGGCAATTAGCGTTAAATTATACTTCAGGAAGTTTTTCTTGCGAGCATCAATTGAACGACGTAAAATTTTAATATTATTTATTTTGTTTGCAGAGATCTTTAATTTATTAGAGATTGCTTTATTCAAATTAACATCTCTTGCAACCGGAACTAAAATATTTCTAATCAGATACACACAACCTCCATGAAATCTTTAGAGAAATCTAAACTTCTTGACTAATATTCTTGTCAAGTGAATCAAATGAATTAGGGTGTAAATATGATTAAAGCAGTATTCACAGATCTAGATAAAACTTTGCTCAAAGACAACGGGACATTTTCTGAAGCAAATTTGAAAGCAATGAAAATGCTTAAAAATAAGAACATCATACTTGTAATTGCCACTGGAAGGAATATTCTATCGGCAAAAAAAGTACTGACAAATGAACATAATTTTGATTATTTGATGTTTTCATCGGGAGCTGGTTTTTTAAATTGGCAAACTAAAGATATAATTTATGAAAATCATATTAACAAAAAAGATACAAAGAGAGCAATTGATGTTTTAGTAAGAAATAATGTGGATTTCATGGTTCATGATATAATCCCTGAGAATCACAAGTTTCATTATTGGGTATATCACTCTTTACCAGATTTTAAACGAAGAATTAAACTTTATGAAGAATTTGCTCAACCTCTAAAACTGAATAATTCTCCAAACAAAGCAACTCAATTGCTGGCTGTACTAAAACAAGATGAAAAAGATAAATTCAATTTTATAAAAAGTGAACTTGGGTTTTTAAAAGTTATTCGAGCCACATCGCCTCTAGATAACAGATCTATATGGCTGGAAGTATTTCCAAAAAATATTTCTAAAGGCCATTCTGCAGAGTGGTTGTGTAATAAACATAGAATTGAAAGGACTGAAACTGTAGGGATTGGTAATGATTTTAATGATGAAGATCTTTTGGAGATAACACATAAGAGTTTTGTTGTTGCTAATGCTCCTAAAACTTTAAAACAAAAATATGTAATTGTATCTTCAAATGAAGAAGATGGATTTGCCGAAGTTGTTAATAAACTAATGAAGTAGTCTAAGATTCATTAAAATTGGATAAAAAAATGGTGGCAGGACCCAGACTTGAACTGGGGACACAAGGCTTTTCAGGCCTCTGCTCTACCAACTGAGCTATCCCGCCACGCAAAGTGGACTCAACAAAAAATCGGGTTTTTGTGTCAAATAAAAAATTCCCAATTGTTCAACAAAAATTTGCTGAATAGATTTTTATTTAATCTTTAATAATATTTTATCTTTTTCTATCTTATTTAAAAATGAGGCATTAATAGAGTTTTCAGCTAGTTGAATGATATCTTCCTTTGAAAGATCTAAAGCTCTTTGGATCTCAAAATAATTATCATTAAGATAACCACCAAAATAAGCTGGATCATCTGAATTTATTGTTACAAAAAGACTTTTTATTAGCATTTTTTTAAGAGGATGTTCATTTAGATCTTTAACAACTTTTAATTTTAAGTTAGAAAGTGGACATA
>CAXCCM010000098.1:0-6543 GCA_963981005.1 uncultured bacterium
CTCTTGCTCTTCCTAAAATGAATCTTACCAAATGTGGGATGAAAGATAAGCTTCACTTCCGGTTTCATAACTATTTGATGTATTTTTCAATAATCGGTGAAAGCAATAAATACCCGAATAATGCACCTAATAAAACGTTTGACCAAACGTTTGATGTCATTGGTCAGCCACCACCTCTACATCCAATCACGCGATAATATAAATAACCTGTTGCTGCACCTATAATAAATGTAAGTAATGTTAGTAATATTTTTGTCATTCTGTTGGTCCTTTAGAGTTTATTATACTGTATTCGATCTCAGATGCTACACGGATAAGAAAAGCTCTGTTGGTTCTACTAAGATGTTGTGAGGGATGCAAAAATGATATAACAAGTTGGTACATAAAATGCTGAGAATGAAGATGAAAATAATATTGATCGAAAGTTTTACTCTCCATGATCTTTTCTTCTTCTAAAATTATTCCTTTCCGAAGATCTATTAAATATTTGTTGATCTTTTTCTCTATCAACTTACTAAGTTGTTTCCCTTGTAGATCCTGCTGTTCTGTAATAGGTTCAGATATACTTTTTACATCCGGCTTTATCGAGCCAATTAGGTCATGAATAAATATTTCACGTTTTTCAGAATTCAATTCTACAGAGCTGGATATATCGTTTCTCAGATTCATACAGATCATTGCCATCTCCATAAGGAATTGCTGATAGCGTTCAGTTCCAAATACTTCAAATGGAATATTTTTTGTAACTTGATTATATGCGTCCATGATCTTGATAGTATCTAATAATTTGGCATCTAATTCACGCAAAAATATTAGGTTCATACTATTTTGTGTTTTACTTATTTCTGCTGATAAACCGATAAACATAGCTGTAAGAAGAATGGTTATAACTATTTTTTTTATCACTATTTCCTACCTAATTCAAATTCTTTGTGTAAAGCTGTTATTGCTTTTTTCTCATCCTGCTTTTTTACAAGACATGAAATCGTCGTGTATGAGTCTGTACATTCGTATATTGTTATATTATTGGAACTTAAAGCATTCACAATTTTTGCCATTACACCCGGCATTCCCGTCATTCCAGAGCCAACTACCGAAATTTTAGAAAATTCTTTCTCCGTCTTAAAATTGTAGTTATCTTGTTTTAGTATTTCAATAAATTTATCTTCAAAATCTTCATCAATAATAAAAGAGATGAGAGCCGGAGTTATATCAATAAAATCAACGCTGATGTTGTTTTCTGCCAATGTTTTGAATATGCTCATACTATTATTATTGTCACTTTTTTGTGGATAGATCTGTACATGAACGATCTTATTTTTGCTGGTTATTCCAGTTACAGGCCTAATACTTCTAGCATCGTTGATCAATGTAACTTTATCTTTATTAAAAGTAGATAGAAGCTTAATTGGAATATTAAATTGAGAAGCTATTTGCACAGCTTGTGGATGAATCACATTTGCACCTTTATTAGCCATTTCCACAGCTTCCGTGTAACTTGCATTTGGTATATGAACAGCATCTTCGATCTGTTGAGGATCAGCTGTTAAAAGTCCCTCTACGTCGGAATATATTTCTATGTGTTCAGCATTCAAGGCAGCTGCGAGAATACTGGCAGTAGTATCGCTGCCTCCTCTGCTAAAAGTTGTTATCTCACCATTCTCACTAATTCCCTGAAATCCGGTTACTACTGGAACTACTCCTTTGCTGATAATATTTAGTAAGTTATCAGGAATAACTCTCTGAATATTGGCATTATTAAAATTATCATCTGTAATGATGCCAGCCTGCATTCCATTTATTGCAACTGCAGAGATATTTTTTTGTTTTAGTGTTTGAACCATTACAACAGCAGATATAAGTTCACCACAAGACATTATTAGATCTTTTTCTCGTGGGGAAATTGAGTTATGCTCAGAAGTTGCAGTCTTCAATAATGTATCTGTAGCATAAGGGTTTCCGGCTCTTCCAATAGCAGATACAACTACAACCGGACTAAAGCCACTCTTGATAGCATTTTCAATATGCAAGGCTGCTTTCTCTCTGATCCTTGAATCCTGTAGTGATGTACCACCAAATTTCTGTATTACAATCTTCAAAATGTCATCCTAAATAAGAAATTCAGCAATTTGAACTGCATTAAGAGCTGCACCTTTACGCAAATTATTGGCTACGATCCACATATTTATTCCATTTGGCTCTGAAAGATCTTTTCGTAATCTTCCAATCATAACTTCATCATAGATCTCACTCATTATCGCTAATGGATATTTGCTGTTATTAATGTCATCAACTAGTTTAATCCCCTTAGTTTTAAGATAGATCTTTTTAAGTTTATTAATTGATATTTGATTTTTTGTTTCAATGTAAACCGATTCGGAATGTCCATGAAAAACCGGTACACGAGCAGCAGTTGCAGTTATTTTAATTTTAGTATTCCCAAAGATCTTATTAGTTTCATGAATTAGTTTCATCTCTTCTTTAGTATAACCATTATTCTCGAATACATCGATATGAGGTAGTATGTTAAAGGCGATCTGATGCGGGTAAACTTTGCGAGTGATTTTTTTGTTATTTAAAACTTGAGATGATTGTGAAGAGAGCTCATCAATTGCATCTTTACCAGTACCAGAGACAGATTGATAAGATGAAACAATTATCCGATCAATTCCAACTTCATCTAAAATTGGTTTAAGTGCAACAACCATTTGAATAGTTGAGCAATTCGGATTCGCAATTATTCCATCATGCTTTTTTATATCCTGATAATTTACTTCAGGTACGATCAATGGCACTTTAGCATCCATTCTAAAAGCACTGCTATTATCAATCACAACTGTACCATTTTTTGCAGCGATCGGAGCATACTTTTTGCTAACAGCACTTCCTGCACTGAACAAAGCAATATCAATGTCATCAAAACTATTATTATCTAGTTCCTCAACTTTATATTCTCTTCTGTTCATGCGAATAGTCTCTCCGGCCGATTTTTCCGAAGCTAACAGAAAAATATCTTTAATAGGAAATTTACGTTCTCCTAAGATCTTTACCATCTCTCGTCCAACAGCTCCGGTAGCACCGACAACAGCTACATTTACTCTACCCAAATCGCACTCCTGTGTCTTCCAAAAAAAAGGAGAAGTTAAAAAATACTTCTCCTAAATTATTAAAAAAATAATTTCTATTTCATCTCAGCTTTTATTACTTCAGCCAAACGTTTTACACCGATTTCATTAAGTTCTTTGGGAACATACGAGAAATTAATTCGCATTGTGTTCCTACCTTTGCCATTGCAATAAAAGGCATGACCCACAACAAAAGCGACCTTCTTTTCAATTGCCTTTCTAAAAAGAATTTCTGAATCCATATACTCTGGTAAGGTAATGAAAAGAAATAGTCCACCTTCTGGTTTCGTCCATGTAACACCTTCTGGCATATACTTCTCGAATGCTTTCATCATTATATCTTTCTTCTCTTTATAGAGCTGAATTGTTCTTTTTAGATTTGTTTCAAAGTAGCCTTTTTCCATATATTTTGCAGCTATTTTTTGTACGAAAGGTGAAGTACAAAGGTCTGTTGCTTGTTTAGCTTTTACGAATTTATCAATGATCTCTGGATGTGCGATTATCCAGCCAATCCTGAAACCTGGAACAAATATTTTAGAGAAAGTACCAAAATTTATTACCTGACCATTTCCTTCTAGAGCATACAAACTTTCTTGATGTTCACCTTCGAATCTGATCTCTTTGTAGGGACTATCTTCAATTATGAGTACATCATATTTTCTAGCTATATCAATGATTTCTTTTCTTCTCTTTTCCGGCATTGTAACACCAGCAGGATTTTGGAAATCTGGAATAATATAAATGAATTTTGGAAGATCATTTGCCGCTTTTAGCTCAACAAGTTTTGCTTCCAAATCATCAGAACGCATTCCATTCTCATCAAATTCAATTCCTAAAAGTTCAGCACCATAAGCTTTAAATGCTTGTAATCCACCTAAATATGATGGTAAACCAACTAAAACCTTATCTCCTCTATCAATAAATACTTTGGCTAGCAGATCAAGCCCTTGTTGAGAAGCTGTAGTTATCATTACATTTTCTAATGTAATATCAAAACCCATCTTCTTATAAAGTTCAACTATCAATTCACGTAATCTGTCATCTCCTTCTGTAGACCCATACTGCAATGCTTTTTCTCCATCCTCGCGCAATACTTCATTCGTAATCTCTACAAGTTCTTCTATCGGAAAAGTTTCAGGTGCAGGTAATCCTCCCGCAAAAGAAATAATTTCCGGATCCTTTGTCAGTTTTAGAAGTTCGCGAATTGCAGATTTCTTCATACCTCTTGAAGCTACTGAGATAATGCTTTGTAAATCACTCACCATTTTTAGGCTCCTTTTTTTCTTTTATATATATATTATTTATTATTATTAATAAATTTTAATAAATTATAATCTTCTATTTGTTTTTTTATTCCTTCTAATAGTTGTCCACTAATTTTTAATTTTAACAATTGAGAATTTGTTGATTTATTATACTTATTTTCAATAATTTCTGCATTCTTGTGTAGGAACGAAATCAAGTTCTGCATTTCAGCAGGAACTTCAAGCTCGATATCTTTCTTACTTCTTTGTATAAATTCTTCTATCTTTATTAATAAATGATCTATCCCTTCTCCTGTTTTTGCTGATATGAAAACACTATCAGGATATTTATTAATTAGTTGTTTTTTCATGAACAGAAAGTGACTACCACTCATTTTATCGGATTTATTAAAAATCATAAGAATGTTTTTATGATCAACTTTTATCTCTTGAAGAACACCCTCAACAGCTTCCATAAATTCGAATAAATTCTGATGAGAGACATCAACAACATGAAGAAGCAGATCCGCTTCTAAAACCTCTAGTAAAGTAGAATTAAATGATGACACAAGTCTATGTGGAAGTTTTCGAATGAAACCGATCGTATCAGTTATAACGATCTTCTCTTCAAAATCAGCTGTAATAGCTCTTGTTTTGGAATCTAGAGTTGCAAAAAGTTGATCAGCGGTATATCTATTTTCACATGTTAGTTTGTTGAATAATGTAGATTTACCCGCATTTGTGTAACCAACCAAAGCAATGGATTTTAAATTCTTTCTTTTATTTCTTTTTGTTAAAGATACCTGCTCGATATTCTTAATTCTTTTTTTTAGAATTGTTGTTTTCTTTCTGATCTCACGACGATCTACTTCGATTTGTGTTTCACCAGGACCTCGAAATCCGATACCACCCTGAATTCGTGATAGATGTTTCCATTTTCTTTTTAGCTTTGTGTAAGCATATTCCAATTGAGCAAGTTCAACCTGCAATTTTGATTGTTTCGTTCGAGCATGATTTGCAAATATATCTAGAATTATCTCTGTTCTATCTACAACATTACAACCAGAAACATCAGAAATGTTCCTAGATTGAGAAGGAGATAAATTGTTATTAAAGATTAGTGTATGAACATTTGAAGAGGAAGCTGCATTTTTAATTTCCTGCAGCTTACCTTTGCCGATATATGTTGATATATTTGGTCTTTTAGCAGCTTGTGAATACATTTCAACAACTTCGCAACCCGCAGTTTTTGCCAGTTGGCTAAGTTCTTCCATAGATTCGTTGAAATGCTCTGAAGATTCATTACCCCAGATTATTCCAACCAAAAACACTCTTTCTATTTCACTCATTTTTTATAAGATAAAGTATAGAAAAATTTATTAATCTTCCTACCTTGATCCTTTATATTTTTCTATCCTTCGTATACTAAAACTTTTTTATTATTCTTTCGCCAAGCAAGATACTCTTCTTTAATTTCCATTCTCCAAAGTGTCTCTTTATTCTCATTTTCAAAAGTGAGAATATTAAGGTAATGCATTCTATCATCTTTACCCCTAAAACTCTTCTGAGGCAATTCAATCTTAATATCTCCATCTTTATTAAGAATTGTTACTTCATTAATAAAAACATCTGGAATTATCTCAATTACTGCACGTGCTTCAACAATGCCTGAACTTACATCTTTAAATCTAATTTTCATCTTTTTACCTATTCCTTTATTATCTAATTTGTCCTATTTCTTTTAACATATTCTGGAACCATTCTTGAGAGATATCGAATGGTTTTCCACCTTGTATCCGCGAGAAATCTATGATGCTTAATTCCCCACCTTTCTCTTCATCCTGTCCAACAACACCACTTTGCCCATTCAATGCAGCTTTTACAGCCAAATCTGCCGATTCCATTATCAGTTCCAGATCTCTATCATTAGGTGATGATGAACGTGCAAAATAACCACTTTTTTGAACAAGTGTTTTATCTGCACGTAGTAATTTCGAAAATCTTTTTGCAAACCATTTTCCCGGATTCAATTCATCTAATCTAACATGACCAAAGGCATCTCTATTAACTTGTTCACCACTGGATTCCATCTCAGCTACAATTGTTTCCAGTCCAGCACCTTCACTTAAAAATATATTTATACAATCTTTTTCATCCATAATTTTAGATAATCT
>CAXCCM010000099.1:0-6466 GCA_963981005.1 uncultured bacterium
TAAGCAAAGAGAAAGCGTAAAAAAAGTGTGTCTTGTTGGTTATACAAATGCTGGTAAGTCTACACTTTTCAATCGATTGACCGATGCTGGAGTTTTAGTAGAAGACAAACTATTTGCAACTTTATCTACTACTTCACGTAAACTCTCTCTTACAAAAGGTAGAAACATGATCCTGTCTGATACTGTCGGTTTCATTTCAAATCTTCCACATCACCTGGTTGCTTCTTTTAGAGCAACTCTCAAAGATGTTGTTGATGCAGATCTATTGTTGCATGTTATAGATTCTGCCGATGAACTTTTCCCGGATTATATTGAAGAAGTACAGAAAGTGCTTGAGCAGATCGAAGCTGATGAAATTCCTCAAATGATGATTTTAAATAAATCTGATGAAGCAGATCTTATTAAATTGAAATTCTATTTGGAAGCTCACGAGGATTCAATTTCTATCTCTGCCAAAAAAGGTGAGAATATTGAGGAGCTTTTACAAAAGGTTGATGATAATCTTCATAGTGCAAATAAATATGCTTTATTGATTCCGCACACTGAGCAAAAAGCGGTTAATCTATTACATAAACTAGCACAGATTGAATCAACAGAATATGTGGAAGAAGGTGTTCAGATAATTGCTATCATAAATCAGGAAGATTTGCATAAGTTTGAAAGGTTTTTGCAATAATGAAGAAAGCCACAAAAAAATTATACACGCGAAAGCGTCCTGCTCATCCTGATGAAGCACATACAGCCAGCAAACGCTGGGTCAAAAAAAAAGGACGTAAAGCAGTTCGAAAGCACTTGAAACAGGAACTGGAAAAAGGCTCTTACTAAAATATAAGCGAAAAAATTGAAACTGTGATTCTTCATGAGAAGATTCTATGAAGATGACTCCAGAAAGACAGCTTTGACGCTAATATTAAATTCTAAACGATATGGAGATACTAAAATGAAAAAGAAAATTGTAACATTAATTCTAATATTTACAGGAATAATTCTGAGTGCGATCACGATACCCTATTCGCAAACAGAAATAAAAACAGATATGAATCATCTATCGGAGTTAGTTAGAATTGCACCTGATGATGGTAAAAAAATACCTTTAAATACTGATGTTTGGCTATGGCACGATACAGAAAATTTGTATGTTCATTGCGAAGCAGAGATAGATGAAAACTTTAATAAAGGTAGACTTGGAAAGGACGATGAATGGGTTGAGAGTGATTTTTTTAGAATTCAGATTATCACGGATATAAAAAATTATTATGCTTATATGTTTAGTTCTTATCCGCTAGGAAATCAATATGACGGTATTCGCCAATCTGAAATGCAAGTTGATAAAGACTGGAATAGTAACTATAAATATGAAAGTATTGTTTCCGATAATTTATGGAAAAGTACGATGAAAATTCCTTTAAAAGATTTACGTTTCTATGGTAATTCACCGTATAAATGGAAAATAATTTTAACTCGTTATTTTGAACAAAATGATGAATTTTATTCATTTCCTTACGGTAGGATAGAAATGGGAAAAGATTATTTTCGTACTGCTTATGAGATCACTATTAATGAGGAACTTTCCAAAAATAAGAATTACAGAATTACTCCATATTTTATAAAGAAATACGATTTAATGGAAGAAACAGATTCCTTCGATCCTGATAACATTGGTTTGGATTTTTCTTACAATCCAACTTCATCAACGAAAGCAAAGATCAGCTTGAATCCTGATTTCTCTGATGTCCCAATGGATTCTGAAAGCGACAATTATAATGTTCAATATGCACCACATTATGATGAAAATCGGTTTTTCTTTATTGAAGATCTCGATGTCTTTGGAGTTGACAGTAATTTATTTTATTCACGACATATTATGCAGTCACAATATGCTGTAAAGCTTACCGGAAATTCTGAAAATTTCTCTTACGGTTTTCTTTCTGCTATGGATAAAGAAATTTCAGAAGATGATGAAATTCTGAACAGTGATGATATTTATAATATGCTGGCATTCAGACCAAAGTGGGAAGATCTTTCAATTCAAATGACGCTGCTAAACAGGATGAATAAAAATTATCATAATGAAGTTTTAGTAATTAATCCAAATTGGGAATTCATGAGAAACCAATCCGTTTGGAGTAAGATAACTGCATCAGTTCATGATGATGAAGACATACAAAAGGGATATTTAGTTAGTGCTGGCTATAATGGGAAGAAAGGAGATTATGATTGGTCAATGGATGCTTCCAGAATTAGTGAAAACTATTATGCAGATATGGGAAGAGTATATCGAACTGATTTATCTACAATTAATGCGAATGTTTGGCATAACGGTGATCCTAATGGAAAGGTTATAAAAAGTTTTGGTTCGAGTCTTTGGCTGCATAAAGCAGCTAAGAATGACAATTATGAATTCTTGGAACATAGTGGTGGTCTCAACTTGTGGATGAACACACAAAACAAAATAAACTTCAGCATGAATGGTGGTCTTGGAGAAGAAACTTATAATGATACTGTTTTTGCATGGGATAGTTTCTATACAGGAATTTCAACCTGGAAAATTTCATGGTTGTGTGGAAGAATAAATTACAGTAAAAGCAAAGCATTGGTTTATGATCTTTCTGAAGTATACAAAAAAGATTATATCAATTTAACATTATGGGGAGATATTGGGAATAATATTTCCTATAGTGTTTCTGCACAAAGACAAAGATATTTCGATTTTCCAACCCATTGTGAAAAGGATGATAAATATTGGATTGGCAACGCAGATCTGACGATTAATTTTTCCAATGATCTTTCACTTACAAATGGTTTACGTTACAATAATTATGAATCTGAAAATCAGTTTTCATATCTAGGATTATTCTCAAACCTTCGTTATGAGTTCAGGGATGATTGTAATTTGTATCTTGGTTATAAAACTGCTCAGGACGAAATTGATCAAGAATATATAACTGATTACAAACAAGCATATATGAAGATTAGTTATACTTTTTAGAAGAAGTAAAAGAAGGAACCATAAAATGAAAGAATATAAAATTGAAGAATACAATGAACAGAAAGCCAGCGAAAAAGAATTGAGAACCTATTATGATTTCTTTATGCAGATTCTGGCAGAAGCACGACCGGATGAACCGAAAAGGCCTTATGATAAATTCATTAAACAGGTTCTGGTTCATTCCAAATCGATGCTGATAAAACGCTGGGTGATCTGGGAAGAAGGCAAGATCATAGCTTACGCAATAATTTACAAGACGTTGGACGGTGAAAACCAGCACTTCCCTGAAGTTGATATATTTGTGCTTCCAGAATTCAGAAGACTGGGAATCGGGAAAAAGATGTTAACAAAATTGAATGAAGAATGCATCAAACTGAATTGCACAAAATTAGAATTCAGCACTTTCTCAAATACACCTTGCGGCTCGGAGTTTTTATCTGCGATCGGGGCAGAAAAATGTACAACAGAATATGTGAATCAGATGTTAGTGAAGGAACTGGATATGGATCTTATGGATAATTGGATTGTAAAAGCTTCTGAAAGAGCAACAGATTATGAGATCGAACTTTGGGTTAATGAATATCCCGAAAACGAACTAGAAGGCTTTACAAAACTTTATAATGATTTCTGGAACAGCATTCCAACTGGATCTCTAGATTATGAATATGAAGAGCTTTCTCCTGAACGATTAAAAAATGAAATGGATTCGAAAATACGAAGAGGCTGGAAGAATTGGGTCATGGTTGCAAAACATAAAGTAACAGGAGATTATGCTGGTTTTACATCACTTATTTTTACTGGATTCAATCCTAAAATGTTGAATCAAGGGAATACAGGTGTTGCCATGAAGCACCGCAACAAAGGTTTAGGACGATGGCTAAAAGCCACATTACTCAAACATGTTCTGAAGGAAATGCCGGAAGTGAAAAAGATCCGTTCCGAAAATGATACAACGAATAAACCGATGTTGAATATAAATAACCAGATGGGTTTCAAACCGATCTACAGCGAAAGTTACTGGCAGGTCACAACAGAAAAAGTTGATGAATACTTAAATAGTAAATTCTAAACGAAAAGGGATAACAAAAATGAAGAATATAAAAATAGTAGAATACAAACATAAATATGCAGCAGCCACAGCGGTGATGTGGAAAAATAGTGGTAATGGTTGGAATGGGGACACATTCCTGACAACTGAACAGGATGTGATAACAGATGAAGAAAACTCAATTCATCTTAATGCCTGGCTGGCGTTGGATGGAGACTTAGTTATTGGATATTGTAATTTGTATGAATATCAAGAAGATATCGGTGCACTATATATCGGGCTTCTTGGTGTGCGTGATGATTATCACGGAAAAAAATATGGAAAAGCTCTGGTTTTAAAAGCAGTGGAAAGAACAATAGAACTTGGCTGGGATCGACTTGATCTTTATACTTGGAGCGGCAATACAAAAGCTGTTCCGCTTTACAAGAAAACAGGTTTTTTCTGGGAAGATCGAGACGATGCTACCCACCTGATCAATCTTATCCCATCAGTTCTAAAAAATGAATTAATAAAAGAGTATTTTGATGAAATCGACTGGTATAATGATAGTATAAGAAAGATCGATGTGAAACCTGATGGTCGAAAAGAGAATGAATTTGAATATCTTACTTACGAATGGGAAAAGGGTGGGAAGCATCTTCTTGCTGAATTCTGCAGACGCGGAAGAGGTTTACGTAAGATCGAAACAGATGAGTATTCAATTACTGCAACTGTGAAAGATCTTAAGCTGGTATTTGGAAATTCATATAAGATCAAATACAAGGTAATCAATAAAACTGCAAAACCGTTGAATCTGAAGATCAAAGGAATTGATGAAAAGAACATAGTTTTTAACTTTGATAAAACTATTGTAGTTGAAGATAATCTGACTTTTGAAGCCGAATTCATGGTGAATAAAATTGAGAAAGAACAAAGTGTTTGGAAGACTCATCCAAATGTGATCTCTGAAATTGAAATTGAAGGAAAAAATGCAGAATTCAAAGTGGGAATTGAACCTAAATTTCCGGCAAAAATAGAGCTTTCCAAAGAGAAGGGAATTTGCTTCACAGGTGTTGACTCAAAATTGTATGTCGACATTGAAAACAACTTCGAAGAAGATGCTGTTTTCAGTTTTGAACTTCCTGAAACAGAATCCATTAAATTCATTCCGAACAAGTTTTCAATCGAAATGAAAGCTAAAGAAAAGCGATCAATTCCTATAAAATATATTCTGCAAAAGGGATGTGTTTATTCACCGGAAATCAATGTAAAAGCTGTACGTGAGAATAAAAAAGAATTGAAATTCAAAATTAGAACGAACAATGTGTTTCATTCTTTTAATCACATATTTCATGGTGAAACTCAGACGCGATATATGATGGAAAATGGTTCATTTCACGTCTCGTTAAGCAAAAATGAATTCATAAATAATTATAGAATCGGAGATGTGAAAACGGATAGATGTTGGATTGGTTTCAGATATCCGAAACTCGGTAAACCGTTTGTCGATGAATTCAACAAAAAGCCTTGTGATAAGGTTGAATACAGCATTGAAGGAACAGCGATCGTGATGAAAGCATATTTCAGTTCAGCAAGCTGTGCAGGAATTAATTTCATTATAAATCATAGATTGAATGCTAGCGGAATTATTGAACGTTGGTTGGAATTTGAGAATACTGGATATAAATCCAAAGAGAAAATATTCTTCAAAGATTCTCTGGGAATTGGCATCTCACAAATGGTGATACCATACAACAATGAAATCATTGAAACAAGTAATGATGTAGCTGGTGGAACGGGAAATTGGAGAGCTGAAAAATTGTCGGAAAATTGGATCTATAAAATTGAAAAACATTCTTCGATAGGAATTTGCTGGGAAGAGGATGTGAAGATCAAGTTTGGGGATTGGGAAAAGTTCTTCGAATATGAAATAAGTGATTTAAAGATACGTGAGAAAAAGGTTTTTAAACCGATCACAATTGCATTGAACGTTTTTGCTGATTCTCACAAATTCAGAGAATTTGCACTGAAGAAGCATCTGAAAAGAACACAAAAAGCAAAGGATCTGGAATTCATAATCAATAATGGAAATCCATTTCCAGGAAAGAAATTGAATCTAGCCGTTATTGAGAAAAAGAAGAAAACGAAAGATGGAGAGATCTTTGTTGATCTGCATGATAGAAAGATTAATCTGAGCAAGTTTTCGGAAGATAAGGTGAAGCTTGAAACAGAGATTGAATTTAATCGAAGGAGTGAGATCGATTTCATAACTTTGCAAACGAAATTAGATGATGTGAAAAGAACTTACAAAAAAGTAATTTTCCCAATTGGATCTAATGAAATAACAGAAGAGGAGATCGTTGCAGATGGCTTGAAAGTGATGAGAATTAACAACGGAGTCATTTCTATTGAAACATCACCGGATTTTGCACCTATTTTGCATTCACTTA
>CAXCCM010000100.1:0-6462 GCA_963981005.1 uncultured bacterium
TTCTTCACTCACTTGATTTCAGTTATGTAGCAATTCAAGTATATGAAGGTGGAAGCTTAGGTGATCCTGGAACTCTTATTTATGATGAAGAGATCACAGGTTCCGTATTAATGGGTGAATTCACAAACCATATGTTAAGTACACCAGTACCACTAGTATCTGGTAATGAGTATTGGATTGGATATGATATTATGGCAACAGCAGATCATCCTGCAGCAGTTGATGCAGGTCCAATGGTACCAGACAAAGGCGCTTGGATGTATTTCAGTGCAGCATGGCAAACACTTCCAGAATTGGGAGCAACACTTGACTTCAACTGGATCATTAATGGTGTAGTATCAGAGAGTGATGCTGTAGCTTCTAATGGTAACAATCGTAGTGAAGTAATTGGAAGAGCACATACACTTAGAAGTTCTTCACAATTCGAAGCTGAAGTTGCTTTCGATAGTAGAAGAGAAGCTCCTGCAAATCAAACAAGTTCATCCCGTTCACTTGCCGGTTATTATGTATACAGAGATGGTGCAGAGATCGCAGACATTGATGATCCAGCAATTCTTAGCTGGATTGATGAATCACTTGATGCTGGAACATATGAATATACAATTGAAGCTTATTATATAGATCCATCAGGAATATCAGAGCCAACAGATCCCGTAAGTGCAACAGTTATACTCAATCCTCCAGTCAATCTTACAGCAAACTCAGTACCACCTAATGTACTACTTACTTGGGATGCACCAAATAGAGGAATTGACAGCTACAATGTATATCGTGATGGAGGATTGTACGTGCAAGGAGTTAACGGCGTCATGTTCATAGATATCAATGTTCCAACTGGAACTTATGTTTATAACGTAACAGCTGTATATTGTGGTGGTTGGGAATCAGAATTTTCTAATGATGCTGGGGGTCCATGGCCAGGAACAGATCCTAATTTGATGCCTTTAGTTACAGTTCTAGATGGAAACTATCCTAATCCATTTAACCCTGAAACTACAATTTCTTTTTCAATAATAGAATCTACTAAGAACACAGAGATTGTGATCTATAATTTAAAGGGTCAAAAAATAAAAACTTTAGTTAATGAAGTTCTTTCAGCTGGGAATCACTGGGTTGTTTGGGATGGAACCGATGATTATGATAAGAAAGTTTCCAGTGGAGTTTATCTTTATAAAATGGAAGTGGGTAATTATTTAGAAACTAAGAAAATGATATTGATGAAATAAAGCGAGCTGGCAGCTCGCTGTACGTAGAGGAAAAATAGATGATACAAATTTATACAGGGAACGGAAAAGGAAAAACAACAGCAGCACTTGGATTAATAGTTAGAGCTTTAGGTCGCGAAAAAAAAGTGTGCTTGATACAGTTCATGAAGAAGAATTTTGAATACGGGGAAATCAAGTTTTTATCTAAACAAGATGGATTAGATATTTTCCAATTTGGAACTGCACAGCTCGTAAATCCGGAAAGCCCAGCCAAAATTGATTTTGATGAAGCTGAAAAAGCTTTTGATAAATGCAAAGAAGTCATATCTTCCAATAAATATGAAATAATTGTCATAGATGAGATCAATGTGGCAGTAAAATGGAAGTTATTACCTGTAGAAAAGCAGATAGAATTGATGGAAATGGATACGGATGCAGAGATAATTATGACAGGTAGATATGCAAAGAACGAGGTTCTTCATCGTGCTTCACTAGTTACCGAAATGAAAGAGATAAAACACTATTTTGTACTGGGTGTGGAAGCTAGAAAGGGAATTGAATTTTGAGATGCAAAATTTAATCGAAAAAAATCTTTATAAAAAATCGTTTCTTTCATTTCTGCTTTGGCCATTATCAATTATCTATTCCTGTATTTTAGTACTTCGCAGAAAATTGCATTCAAAAGGCTATCGATCTCGTTGTAAGATAATCAGTGTTGGGAATATTGTTAGTGGTGGTAGCGGGAAAACTCCCGTAACAATTTTTCTGGCAAAACATCTGCAAAAACAAGGCAAAAAAGTTGCAGTTTCACATCGTGGATATAAAGGTAAATTTGAAAAAGAAAACAAACTCATCTCTGATGAAAACGAAGTATTCAAATTTGCTAAAAATGCAGGAGATGAAACGTTCCTTTTAGCAAATAAACTTACTGGAATTCCTGTGATAGCAGGTAGAGATCGCAAGAGATCAATTCAGATTCTGGAAGAAAAATATCCTGATCTGGAATATATTATTCTCGACGATTCGTTCCAGCACCTTAAAGTTCAGCATGATTATGATTTTGTTATTTTTAATGCAATAGGTGGAATTGGTAATGGATTTGTTTTACCTTCTGGAATTTTACGTGAACCGCTTTCTGCCCTTAAATATACTGATTATATTGTTTTCAATGGAAAGGGAAAAATCCCTGATAAAATTCAAAAATACGATAAGCCAATATTAAAAGGTTATTACCAGATCAAACGATTTTCCGACATTAATGAGAAAGAAGTAAAACCAGAAGGAAAATTAGCTCTGCTTTCTGGGATAGGATTACCTGCATCGTTTGAAAATACTATTCACAAAGCAGGATTACATTTTGAGAAACATTTTTATTTTCCAGATCATTATGATTTTAAGAACAATGATATCATTAAACAAATTTCTGCAGATGTTATGCTTGAACAAATTGATTTCCTGCTAACAACGGAAAAGGATTTTGCCAAATTACAATTTATTGAACATGATCTTCCGCTTATAATAGTGGAAGTGGAGTTTGTATTAGAAAATATTAAAGAATTTGAATTGTAGGGACGATTATCCTTAATCGTCCGATGATGCGGTCAATTCGTGGAATTGACCCTACAGGAATTATGAATAAGAAAGAATTACCAAAACGTAAAAGCATCCACTTAAACAATTTTAATTACAAAGGTAATTCCTTTGTATATTTTGTGACAATCTGTACATTTAAGAAGAACAATCATTTTGAAATTGATGGGCTAGCGAAATTAATTGCAGAAGATTTAATCTACAGAAAAGATGTTTTAAAACAAATTGATCTGATTTGTTATTGTATAATGCCAAATCATCTACATCTATTAATGAATTTATCTGAAAGTTATGAGAAAGACTTGTTGAACTGGGTAAAGACATTTAAACGATATACATCTAAAATCATTAAAGAAAAACATGAAATTGATAACCTGTGGCAAAGAGGTTTTTACGAACATGTTTTGCGAAACAATGAATCGATTATAGAAAAAGCGAATTATATTATGGAGAATCCAATTAGGAAAGAAATAGTTAAGGAAGTAGGTGATTATCCATACTCACAAATATTTTACGAACCACTGTAGGGAGGATTATCCTTAATCGTCCGTCAGTAACAATGAATAAATTAATGAGTAATTATTCGGTCAATTCGGGGAATTGACCCTACATATACAGCAATACCATACCAACAACCATTATCGCTAAGGCAATTTTCTGTTTAATATTGAACTGTTTTTTCCAGATGAAAACATCAGAGAAGATTCCTAACACAACTACAGAAGCAGCAAACATAGGGTAAACCATAGTTGCTGGTATCTCCTGTAAAGCATCTAGAAAATATTTGGTTGTAAGTCGGTTTGGAATTCCAAGTATCATCCCTAAACAAAATGATTTCAAATGAAAAGGTGTTTTCTTGAATAAGA
This sequence comes from uncultured bacterium, assembly GCA_963981005.1. Taxonomy (GTDB): domain Bacteria; phylum Cloacimonadota; class Cloacimonadia; order Cloacimonadales; family TCS61; genus Tenebribacter. The sequence goes on from CAXCCM010000100.1 coordinate 3,662, forward strand.
TGACGAGGAAATTAAAGATCAATGCTGAACCAAAAATGTAGATCATAAAAGGTCTGGTAGAATCTAAACCATAATGCTCATAAAACTTCATAATTGAATCAATAACACCAGTAAACAGAAAGAGTAATCCCAGCCAGAGAATGCTGTGAAATGATTTTGTATCAGTTAGAAATGCAAACGCTACTAAAACTAAAATAATTCCTGTAATATTTAGTAATAATAAGGGCTCATCAAATACAAAGAGAGCCATTACTATTGGAATCACAACAGAAAAACGCATTGCTCCCACACTTAAAGAGACTCCATTTTTGGTAATATTATGTTGATAAATTAAAAATGTTGTTAGGAAGAGAATGCCAGTAATTGATCCTATAATTATTTCAAAATTACCTGCCTGCGAAAGTGGACTCCCCCTGTCCAAAAAACTAAAGATCGTTGCAAGGAAGTAATTTCCCAGGAATATCTGCAGGATCTTAATGTTTGTATCTTTTTTGAAAAAAGGTAATAAATTGGCAATAATTACCGACATGATGATGCTGAGAAATAATGAGATCATTTAATTGCTGTCAATTCAGGGAATTGACACTACTTCTTTCCAAATAAACTAAATACAGGAACCAAAACTAGAGAAGCTATCATTCCAACACTTCCAGCTTGCGGTACCATTCTGGCTCCCCACACAACAAACAAGATCAAGCAAATTCCCAGACCACCAACAGAACCGGCAATCGCTCCGAAACGAGTTACTTTCTTATTGAAAATTCCCCAGATGAAAGGACCCAGAAAAACAGAGGCAATTGCTCCCCATGATATTGAGAGGATCGTAACGATAACAGCAGGTTTTAGAAAAGCTAATATCATAGACAGTAAAATAAAAAATATACTTCCAACTCTAACAAGTGAAGTAAGTTGCTTATCGTTTGCATTTTTATTAATAAATCCCTTATAAATATCTTTTGTAATTGATGTACTAGAAATGAGCACTAATGATGCAAGTGTAGACATAGAAGCTGCTAAAATGAGAAGTAAAATAACAACTGTAAGTACAGAAGGCACAACTGTTAAAAGCATTTCCGGCATTAAAGCATCAAAGATTGGTTTTCCGTTATTAAAAGCTGCAGGATTAGATTCAGGACTTAAAAAAACTCTGGTAAGTGCTCCAGTAAAATAGGCGATTCCTGCAACCAGAAGAGCAAAAATAGATGATGCGAACATTCCAATTTTTACAGATCTCTCATCTTTAATTGCATAAAATTTTTGTAATAATTGAGGCATAGCAAATGGTGCGATACTTGTTAACATGATCAGCGAGAGTAAGGGGATAATTCCGGGAGGTCCGACAGGTGCAGTTAATTTTGGATTTATTGCTTTTAGGGCTGTAATTATATTTGGTAATCCTCCACCTTTTTGAATGGTACTAACTAAAAGTATGACTACACCTACTGTCATTATCATACCAAATATTACATCGATCATTGCCATAGATTTATAACCACCAAGTACCAAATAAATTCCGGTGAAAATACCCATAAATAAAAGCACATAAGTATATGGCATATTAAAAGTAAATTCAAAAAGATAACTGAGTCCCATAAATACAGCAGCTGTGTAAGGGATGAAAAATATGAAGATTGCAGCTGAGGTGAAGATCTTCATAAATGGACTTTTATAACGTGCTTCTAAAAGTTCCGGCATTGTATGAACATTATAAGACGTAGCTTCCTGTTTAATTTTATTACCGAGTAGAAACCAAACACCAAATACACCGATTATTGTATTGCTAAGTGCAATCCATAAACCAGAAAGACCAAATGCCCAGCCGATCTTACCGGCAAATCCAATGAAAAGTACAGCTGAAAAATATGCTGTTCCATAAGAAAAAGCAGTCATCCATGGTCCAACTTTACCACCACCGAGTGCAAAGTCATCAAACGATTTTGTTTTACGTGAACCCTTAATTCCAACGGTAATAACCATTGCAGCATATAAAAAAACAGCAATATATCTTGCTATCATAGTTTAATTCTCCAGAGTTTTTATTTTATGCTTACCTCCGTCCTTCGATAAGCCTGTCCTGAGCAAAGTCGTAGGGCTCTGGAAGACACGAGCGGAGGCTATACGTTTTAACCAGAAATTGAATTTAGTGTATCTAAAAAATCTTTCCTTACGTCTTCTACATCTTCAAAAATGATGCGTGTGATGCAGGAAATTAATGGAATTGAAAGGTTGAACTTTGCCAGTTTATTAATTGTTTTAGCCATAGAAACACCTTCCACAACCATTCCAACTTCTTTTAAAGCGTCTTCTCGAGATAATCCTTGAGCTAACAATTTACCGAATTTTCTATTACGGCTATTCTCGGAGATACAAGTCGTAATAAGGTCACCAATTCCGGCAATGCTATATGCTGTTTTGTGATAAACACCCAAAAATTTCATGATCGTAACAAATTCATCTACTCCGTACGTCATTATAATTCCGAAGATATTTGTTTTGAAACCAAGTCCGTCAGCCATTCCCACAGCAATTGCGATGAGTCCTTTTAAAGCGGAAGCAAGTTCCACTCCTTTTATATCTCTACTGAATTCAAATTTTAAAAGATCGTTTTCTAGCTTGTTTTGTAGTTGGAACAAAAGTGCAACATCTCGTGCTGCAAGTATGGCTTTTGCGGGAATCCCTTCAGCAATTTCACGAGCAATTGTTGGTCCTGCTAAATTAGCAAATTGAACCTTTGGCAATTTACCCATTACAGTTTCCCAAACGGTTTTCAGTGTTGTATGTTCAACCCCTTTAGAAGCGTT
>CAXCCM010000101.1:0-6417 GCA_963981005.1 uncultured bacterium
CGTGAAGGTGGTAGAACTATTGGTGCTGGCGTTGTTGGCGATGTTATTGGGTAATTTCGGAGGAAATAGTGGGAAAAACAAATAACGAAAATAAGATTAGAATAAGACTTAAAGCGTACGATTATCGCTTATTAGATAAATCTGTAGCAGAGATAGTTAAAAACACAAAAAACACTGGCGCTAAGATCGTTGGGCCTATTCCTCTTCCTACAGAAAGATCTCTTTACACGGTCTTAAAATCTCCACACGTTAATAAAAAAGCACAGGAACAATTTGAAATGTTAGTGCACAAACGATTGATCGATATAGTAAATCCTACACCACAAACAACAGGAGCATTAAAGAAATTAAATCTTCCTGCTGGTGTACATGTTGAGATCAGGACGTAAAGGAGTTTGAGATGATAGGATTAATAGGAAAAAAAATAGGTATGACCCAAATTTTTGACGCTAAGGGAAATGTAATTCCTGTAACCGTTATTCAGGCTGGGCCATGTCGCGTTATTCATCGTAAAAATAAAGATAAACATGGATACGATTCAGTACAATTAGGCTTTGAAGAAGTTGATGAGAAAAAAGTAAGCAAGCCAATGTTAGGACATTTCAAAAAGCATAATAGCCCTGCATACAGATATCTCAAAGAATTCCGTCTTAAATTATACAAAGATATTAATGAAGGTGAAATCTTTGATGTTAGCATGTTCGAAGAAAACGAGTTGCTTAAAGTAACTGGAACCTCAAAAGGTAAAGGATTTCAGGGCGTAATGAGACGTCACAACTTTCATGGATTTAAAGCGTCACATGGTGTTCATGAATCTTATAGAGGGCCTGGCTCGATAGGTCAATGTGCTACTCCTGCCAGAGTATTCAAAGGGAAAAAACTTCCCGGACATCAAGGTGTTGATAAAGTTTCAGTTCTTAACCTACAAGTAGTTAAGGTTGATGTTGAAAAGAATCTGGTAATGGTTAAAGGTGCCATTCCCGGGCATAGAAATTCAATAGTTCGCCTAAGAAAAGAACTGTAATTTGGGAGAAATAATGTTAAAGATAAATAAATATTCAATGAAAGGTGAAGAAACAGGAACAAAGACTCTTCCTAAAACCCTTTTTGCTGTAGAATCAAAAAATCCTAAAGCTTTAATTTATGAAGTTATTAAGACATATCTCGGCAACCAAAGACAAGGGACTTCTTCAACACAAACTCGTGCGGAAGCAACGGGTAGTGGTAAAAAACTATATAAACAGAAAGGAACCGGTAATGCAAGACCTGGTAATTTAAGAACTCCACTTCGTGTTGGTGGTGGTGTTGCATTTGGCCCTAAACCAAAAGATTGGTATAAGAAAATTCCAAAGAAAAAGAAAAGATTAGCACTTAAGCTTGCGTTAACAGAAAGAGCTAACGAAAAACAAGTGATCTTGGTTGATTCACTCGATTTCGATAAGCCAAACACAAAAGCTGCTAAAGAATTACTCGCAAAGATTACACCGGAAAAAAGCAGAAAGCTCATCCTTATAGATGGAAGCGATGTTAATGTGATCAAATCTTTTTCTAATATCCCTTATGTAAAATTGGATAGAGCAGATAGTGTTTATCCTTATGAAGTACTTCATTGCAACTGCCTAATCATTACAGAAGCTGCATTGAATAAAATGAAGGAGGTATTTGCAAAATGAAACAAGCAAGAGAAATAGTTATCGCACCAATGATAACCGAAAAAACTTCTTCAATTCAACATGCTACTAATAGCTATACTTTTAAAGTTAGCGTTAATGCAAACAAGATAGAGATCGCTAAAGCAATTGAAAATATTTTCAATGTAGATGTGATCCGAGTGAATACAATTTGCCAGCGTGGTAAAGTTAAGCGCATGGGAAGATATTCAGGAAAACGTGCCGATTGGAAAAAGGCTATAGTCAAACTTAAAGAAGGCGATACAATAGCCGAGTTTGAGGCATAGGGAGAATTAGAATGGGAATTAAAAAATATAGACCGATTACTCCAACGATGAGATTCAAGACCGGTTTTACTTTCGAAGAGATCACAAAAACTAAACCGGAAAAATCTTTGATTAAACCTCTTCCACAAAAATCTGGAAGAAATCATCATGGTAGAATTACATGTCGTCATCGTGGTGGTGGTCATAAAAAACATTATAGAATTATCGATTTTAAAAGAAACAAACATGAAATTCCTGCAAAAGTTGCAGCCATTGAATATGATCCTAACAGAAGCGCTAGAATCGCTTTACTCTTCTACGTTGATGGAGAGAAAAGATACATTCTTGCACCATTGGGCATGAAGGTTGACGACCAGGTAATTTCAGGACCAAAAGCTCCTATTAAAGTGGGGAACGCTCTCCCACTTGATAGAATTCCACTTGGAACAACTGTTCACAATGTTGAATTTAAAGAAGGTAAAGGTGGCCAAATAGCAAGAAGTGCTGGCTCATATGCACAAGTTGTGGCTAAAGAAGGTGGATATGTTCACGTGAAAATGCCATCAAATGACATTCATCTTATTAGAAAAGAATGTTATGCTACTATCGGGCAAGTTGGAAACACAGAACATGATTCAATTGTTATCGGTAAAGCAGGGCGTAATCGCTGGAAAGGTATTCGACCAACGGTTCGTGGTGTTGTTATGAATCCAGTAGACCATCCAATGGGTGGTGGTGAAGCGAAAACATCTGGTGGTGGTCACCCAGTATCACCATGGGGTGTATTGGCCAAAGGTGGTCATACTCGTAAGAAACGTAAGTACTCAGATAAGTACATTATTAAGTCTAAAAAGAAACGATAGAAGGAAGAAATATGTCTCGATCGATTAAAAAAGGACCCTTTGTAGATACGCATCTAGAGAAAAAAGTAGATGTATTGAATGAAGCAGGTAAAAAAGAAGTTATTAAAACTTGGTCTAGAAGATCAACTGTTTTACCTAAATTTGTTGAACATACATTTGCTGTCCATAATGGTCGTAAATTTATACCCGTGTATATCACAGAAAATATGGTTGGACACAAATTAGGTGAATTTGCTCCCACTCGTATATACCGTGGTCATAAAACAAGAAACAAAGATTAAAGAAAAAGGGAGATGATAGTAATGGAAGCAACAGCCAGAGTCAGGAACTTAAGAGGTTCGGCCAGAAAGGCAAGATTGATCCTTGATCTTATCCGCGGCAAGTCTGTACCCGAAGCTCAAAAAATACTGCTATTCTCGAAGAAAAGTGTTGCGGCTGATGTTGGGAAACTTCTTAATTCTGCAATTGCAAATGCAACAATGAAAGAAGGAAAGGTTGATGTTGATAACATGTTCGTCAGTGAAGTTTTTGCTGATGACGGTCCGATAATGAAAAGATTCCGACCACGTGCTCAAGGTAGAGCAACTGTTATCAGAAGAAGAACTTGTCACATCACACTGCATATTTTGGATAAAGAAGAGGAGGCTACCCTTGGGACAAAAAGTTAATCCAGTTAGTTATAGAATTGGCGTTAATAAAAATTTCGATTCTATATGGTATGCATCAGGAGTGGACTATATTAATAAATTTCATGAAGATCTTAAGATCAAGAAATACATTAATAACAGACTCAAAGATGCAATGATCTCCAAGATCATTATTCAAAGAAAAACAAAATCAGTTACAATTGATATTCATACAGCCAGACCTGGACAGGTTATTGGCCGTAAGGGTTCAGAAATTGAAAAATTACGTAACGAATTAACAGTTCTTGTTAACAAAAACAAGAAGAATGAATTAAACGTGTTTGTAAATGTTCAAGAGATAAAAGATTCTTGGACAGATGCCAAACTTGTTGGAAAAGAGATTGGATCTCAACTTCAAAGAAGGATATCTTTCCGTAGAGCTATGAAATTTGCAATTCGCAATGCAATGAGAAGCGGCGTACAAGGTATTAAGGTTCAATGCTCAGGCCGTTTAGGCGGTGCTGAAATGGCACGTACTGAAAGATATCATGAAGGTAGAACACCTCTTCATACTTTAAGAGCCGACATCGATTATGCTCTTACCGAAGTTAACACAACTTACGGTATTATTGGCATAAAGATTTGGATCTATAAGGGCGATATCCTTAATTAATTCAGGAGATTATAAATGTTAGCACCAAAAAAAGTAAAATATAGAAAAATGCAGAAAGGACGAACCAGAGGTTTGGCTTATCGTGGTAGTACTCTTAATTTCGGAGATTTCGGATTATACTCTACTGCACCGGGTTGGCTTTCTAGTCGTCAAATTGAAGCTGCACGTATAACAATTTCACGTAAGATGAAGAGAGCCGGTAAACTTTGGATACGCGTATTTCCGGATAAACCAATTACTGCAAAACCTGCTGAAACTCGTATGGGTAAAGGTAAGGGAGCACCGGAATATTGGGTTGCCGTTGTTAAACCTGGTAGAATCATCTTTGAATTTGAAGGTGTAGATGTAGAAACTGCAAAAGAGATCAATCGTCTCGTAGGATACAAACTTCCTGTGAAAATAAAATTAGCGATTAGAGAGGGAGTTGAATAATGAAAATTTCAAATTTGCGTGAAATGACTAATGAAGAGATCACACAAAAGCTTCATGACAGCAAGGAAGAATTGTTCAATTTAAGATTTCAACAATCTATGAACCGTTTGGAAAATGCAAATAAATTAAAAGATGTTAAGAAAGACATTGCTCGCATGAAAACTCTTTTAACAGAAAGGGAATTAAGAGGTTAACATGGCAAGAATATTAACCAAAACAGGCACTGTCGTTAGCGACAAAATGGATAAAACAATTGTAGTGAAGGTTGAACGTCAGTTCAAGCACCCACTATATAAAAAAATTGTTAGAAGACACAAAAAATTTAAAGCTCATGATGAAAATAATGAATGTGGAATCGGTGATGTTGTTCTTATAGCAGAAAGCAATCCGATAAGCCGTCATAAAAGATGGTCATTGAGCAAAATAATTACGAAAAGTAAATAAGGAGTCTGAAATGATTCAAGCTCAGACAAAATTAATTATAGCAGATAACTCCGGGGCAAAGAAAGCTCAATGTATCAAAGTTCTTGGTGGATCAAAGAGAAGATACGCTAGTCTCGGTGATGTTATTGTTGTTGCTATTAAATCAGCAACACCAAATGGTAAGATTAAAAAAGGTGCTGTAGAAAAAGCTGTTATCGTGCGTACACACAAAGAAGTTCGTAGACCTGATGGAACATATATTCGTTTCCAGGATAATGCGGCCGTTATCATTGATGAAAGATTAGAGCCGATTGCTACTCGTATCTTTGGTCCTGTTGCACGTGAATTGAGAGAACATGGATTTATGAAGATAGTCTCTCTTGCACCAGAAGTTCTTTAGAGGTAACTATGTTTAAGAGTAATAATAAAAAACAAGGTACAAAAAAGATGAGAATTAAAAAAGGTGATAACGTTGTAGTTATTGCTGGGAAATACAAAGGAGTAAAAGGTAAAGTTCTTAAAGCAATACCAAAAGAAAGCAGGGTTATTGTTGAAAAAGTTAACTTTATCAAAAAACATACTCGCCCTAATCAGCAAAATCAGCAGGGTGGTATTGTAGAAAAAGAAGCTCCTATTCATATTTCAAATGTGAAATTGTATAATGATAAGATCAATGATGTAACTCGTGCTGTATTTAAAGAGCATGGAGACTCCAGAACACGTGTTTGTAAAAAAACCGGTGATGAGATCTAAGGGAGATTGGGATGAATAGATTACAAGAAAAATATAACAAAGAAGTAATTCCTTCTCTGATGAAACATTTTGGATTTGATAATGTGCATTGTGTTCCAAAACTAGAAAAAGTTTCTGTTAATATTGGAGTTGGTGAAGCTACTCAAAACAAAGCGTTACTAGATAATGCAGTTAAAGAGCTAACAACTATCACAGGTAGAAAACCAATAGTAACAAAGGCAAAGAAATCTATCTCTAATTTTAAATTAAGAGAAGGAATGCCAATTGGATGTAAAGTAACTCTTCGTGGTGAAGTTATGTACGAATTTGTAGATAGACTTATCTCGATAGTTATTCCAAGAATTAGAGACTTTAGGGGTACATCAAATAAATCTTTTGACGGACGTGGGAATTATTCAATGGGAATTAAAGAGCAAACAGTTTTCCCAGAAATTGAATATGATAAGATCGATGCTGTTAGAGGTTTAAATATTACAATTGTAACGTCAGCTAAGAGCGATGAAGAAGGAAGAGAACTTCTTCGTTTCCTTGGTATGCCGTTCAAGAAAAATTAAATAAGGAGTAATTTTGGCTAAGAAATCATGGGTCGTAAAACAGAAAAGAACTCCAAAGTATGCAGTAAGAAAATATTCTCGCTGTAAAATATGCGGTCGTTCCAGAGCTTATATGAGAGATTTTGGAATATGTCGTCTTTGCTTTAGAAAATTGGCT
>CAXCCM010000102.1:0-6378 GCA_963981005.1 uncultured bacterium
AAGGCTTTTATCTCTGTTGTGTTCATTCCTAATGGAAAACCGATAACGCTGCAAACTAAAACATCGCTTCCTTCCAGTTGTTTTGTAACAAATTCTACATTTGCAGGATTCACACAAACTGAAATGAATCCATATTGCTTGGCTTCATCGCATAGATTCTTGATCTTCTTCTCACCAGAATTAGATTTTAATTCTGTATGATCGATCATTTTAGCAAGTGTACTTACATCAAAGTTTTTCATACATACTCCTATCATTCAAAGAATATTCTTGGCAACTAATTGTCCGCAAGCTGCATCTATATCAGTTCCTCTGCTTCTTCTATACGTAACAGCAGAACTTAGAATATTCATTGAATTTATAAATCTACTAACTTCAGTGGCTGACGGTGTCTCATAAGAGAGATCATCAACTTTATTCCATTTGATAACGTTAAGCTTACATGAAATATCACCTAAATATTTTAGCAAAGCTTTCACATCTATGCGTCCGATATTATAATCTTTTATCATCACATACTCGAACGTAATACGATAAGGTGTTTTTTTTCTAAATTCTATCAAGGTTTTTTTCAATTCGGATAATGGATATGCTTTGCTTATAGGCATTAATTGTTCTCTTTTGGCTTGAATTGCCGAATTAAGAGAAACAGCTAATTTAAGTTTTAGACCAGTGTCAGCGAGTTTAGAGATTTGTGGAATTACACCAGATGTTGAAACAGTAATTCTTCTTGGACTGAAATTAAAACATAGATCATGCTGTAAAATTCTTATCGCTTTAACAACATTGTCAAAATTATCAAGCGGTTCACCCATTCCCATAAAAACAATATTCGTAAGTTTATCATCACTAAGTTCTTTAATAGCTAAAAACACTTGTGAAGTGATCTCATAAGTTTCTAAATTACGGGTAAATCCTAGTTTTGCAGTTGCACAAAACTCACATTGTCTGGCACATCCAACCTGAGAAGAGATACAAAGTGTATTTTTTTTTTCATTTGGTATAATTACCATCTCAATATTGCTTCCATCTTGTAGTGATAGCAGGTATTTTGTAGTTCCATCAACTGAAACAACTTTATTTAGAATTGTTGGAATTCCAATTTGATATGTTTCTTGAAGCTTGGTCCTAAGATCTTCTGAGAGAGATGTCATCTCATTGAAATTAGTTGTCCGTTTGTTAAATATCCAATTTAGGATCTGTTTTGCCCTATACTCTTTTTCACCAATTTCTAATAGTTGCTGAATTAATTCTTCGGGTAAAAGATCAAGAACGTTTTTTATCATCTTGTGGTTCTATCTTTTTAAACTCTTCCAGGGTAACAACAAAGCGCTCATGATCATTGCCAATTAGATTTATGCGATTATTATAATAATCATTTTTTTCTACATACATTTTTTGGTCTTTAAATCTAACAACTTGCCCAAGTTCAGGAAAGTCCTCAGATTTTTTTAGGTAGAATTCTTCTTCGTAATGCAAACAACAAAGTAACCTACCACATGGACCAGAAATTTTAGAAAGGTTACTCAATAAATTCTGATCTTTTGCCATTTGAATTGTTACCTGATTGAACTTCCTGAGAAATGTTACACAGCAATATGTTTTACCGCACATTCCAAGTCCACCCAATCTTCTAGCGTCTTCACGGCCAGATGTTTGATGTAATTCAATTCTAGTTTTAAATTCAGAAGCTAGCTCTCTTACAAAATCTCTAAAATCTATCCTTCCATCAGCTGAGAAAAAGAAGGTAAGTTTATTTCCATCTAATTGATATATAGTTTGTAAGAGCTTCATTGTGAAAGGTTGTTTCTTTAACATTTCAAGAAACTTTTTCTCTGTTTCCTGCTCTTTCTTTTTAACTACTTCTAACTGTTTCAGATCTGCTTCTGTTGCAATGCGCTTTATAGAAGATATATCTTTTGAATCAATCTTATTACAGATCTGCTTAGATTCTACTGCACAATTCAAGATTCTGGCAACATCTTCTCCCCGCTCCACTTTTACTATCACATCAATATCTGGTTCAATGCTGTATTCTTTATTATTTAGATAGTAGCCTTCTCTTCCTGTACGAAAAACTACTTTTATATATTCTTGCATTATTGCTCCAATTTACTTTAATCTATATATTTACGTTATTAATCAAAAAACTTGTTTATATGTGTTACTGTAAAGTTCTTTCTCTGATTTTGAGAAGGATAAACCCCTACGTTTTTTTACAAGCTTTGCAGTTTCAACAAAGTCATCAAAATCATATTCATAAATTTTAGCTCCAGTTCCAATATTAAAGCTTGGAACATAATTCTTTATGAGATCTGCTCCAAATAAACTGCAGCCAATTCCTACAGTAGTTCCTGTATTTATTGTTGAGTTGATCCCTGTTTTAGAATGGTCAGCAATAATTGCACCCAAAAAATTACAATTTGAATCAACCTTTTTCTTTTGAGGATAAGAATAAATTGAGACTGATCCGTAATTATTTTTTAGGTCGCTATTATTTGTATCTGCTCCCAAATTGATCCATTCTCCAAGATAACTATGACCCAAAAACCCATCATGCTGCTTATTTGTATAACCTTGAAAAATGGTCTCTTCTACTTCTCCGCCAATTTTACACACAGGCCCAATTGAAGTCCCCTCATATATCTTTGCACCAACCTTAATGGTAGAACCCTTCCCGATATAAGCAGGACCAATAATTACAGCATTTGGCATGATCTTTACATTTTCATCAATAATTACAGGACCATCAGTTGCATCTATTACAACGCCCGGTTTCATTATTGCTCCATCACCGATCCACACATTGTAAGGGTTTATAACAGTGGTTCCCAATTCTGTTTCAAAATAGTTATCTTTTTCATAAAAAACATCATTGAAATCACGCTTAATATATTCAGCATTTTCAGAAATTAGTTCCCATATAAAATTCCAACATGTAATTTTCGCATTGTTCTTTTTCTTCAAATTGGAAAATAAATCATTCAAATTTTCTGAAGTAATATTTTGTTTTTTTGGAGTACATTTTACAGCTAGAATAGTATCATCACTTACCAAACACTCATCAACAAGCAAACTCATAATTGCTTTTTTGGAACTCGCATCTATCTTAACCCGGCTATTAATAAAGATAGTCTCTTCGGCTTTAATCTCATTCACTTTCCAATCTTTATGCCTCTCTTTGTAAATTGATTCTAAATAAGATGACACGATAATATTAGTCTCAGAAACATCTAGATAACTTGAAATTCTTTGGCGAAGTTTGAGAATTCCAACCCGTAAATCACCTGTAGAACGTGTGAGTGTGATAGGGAAAAAATTGTTCCACTTCTCGTCATCAAAAATTACAAAGTTCATGCGTTCTCCCTTCTATTTTTGAAGATCAATTATTTTGGGTTTTACTTCTTTAAACTTGGGCATTGCCATACCGATATTAGCATTAATATAAGTTGGATCACAAACAACAAAATTTGTAGCATTATATCTTACTTTATCTCCAAGCAGATCATTTTGAAAATGAACAGCAGTTGAGACGTGCCCTGGATAGTCTAAGCCAATCACGTTTAAACCTAAAATATTACTTATTAGATAAGAGAAAATAATAGATCTATCTTCACAATCTGAATATGGGTAGAATAGTGTCTCATCTGAAAACAAGCTTTTTTCACCACCAAATTGTTCACCATCTGTTTTATATTGGAAAGCTGTCTGAACAAACCGTAATAGAACATTTGCAGCATCTGCTTCCGTTCTGCCCTCTAGAATTGGCTTTAATCCGATTGTAAGCGAATATGTAGCTTCGTCAGATAGTGGAGCCTTAAAATACACTTCAAGATCTGTCTGTGGGTAATTTTTAAAATACTCTGCCGTTGTTTGATTATACGTTACTGGAATTGAGTACTCTGTATTTTCATAACTGAATTTCAATTCTTTCTCGATTAATGTACTTTTAACTTTTGGAGTGTCTTTTATACTGAGATCAATTAAATCATCAGCATTAGGATATTTCCCATCATACGTATTTATTGCTATGTTAAGCTGTTCTTTTTTATCAAAAGACAATGTATAAAATCTTTTGTCATCGATAACTACATAAGAAACACCATAAATTTTATTTTTACATGGAAGCAGCAAATATACATTATCTTCTGCAAATCCAACTTTTGCTTCATAACCAGATTTTGTAAGCATGAACCATAATAAAAGTCTGGCAAGATTCTGTGATTCACCTGAAACTTCTTTTGTTATTTCATTAAGTAACAAACAATATCCCCAATCATTCAGCTTAAGTTGCTCTCTGTAATCGCTGGTTTGAGTAAATAAAGTTGTGTGATCAATGTTGCTTATAGAATACCAGAAATCAGCAATTCCTTTTTCATTGATAGGGCTTTGTACTTGGATACCTAGATCTTGCTGATAATTTAATTCTAAAGGTAATCCTAAATAATTTATATTAATTCTTGGATCCTCAGTCATTTTAACAGTTACCAGACAATCATCCTGTTCTTTTTCCTCAATCTGCATTGTTGGTGGAACTTTAATTTCTTCTATTTTCTCTGCTACTTCTAATTCTTCAATATTTTGAGGCTCTACTTTTGGAATAGCAACTGGTTTTGGTGTTGTATCTTTCACATCAGCTTTAGATGCTTCAAATGGTTCCCAATTTTTTTCTAGAAAACTTGCAAAAGCTTTATCCTGCTCACTTATGTATTTTTCCAATTCTGCCTTCTGTTGTGATTTCCATGTTTCAAAATCATCTTGTGCACCAAGCAAAGACAAAAATGATACACATAAAACTATCAATAAAATTCTTTTAAACAAATTCATAATAACCTCCAGTTACTATTTCTTCTTGTTATTTCTTCCATGAAAACATATTTAATCCGCCCATTAATGCAACTGCAATAATGTAAAACGGTTGTACAATAAACCACACAGGATAAAACATCAACTTTTTTTTATCCTCACCAAAAACTTCATAACCATATTTTAGAAAAATAAGTTCAAATATCATCCTTAATAGAAGCAATCCAATTCCTAACTGCCAATAATTAAACAGAATTACAATCGGAAGGAAAGTAATAAAGAACACGCTTAGAAGATAAATAAAAAACTCAGGATTCAACAGTATTTGCCATTTCATATTGGAAGTCCATCTACTTCGCTGACTCATGAATTTTCCAATACTTTCTATTGGTTTTGTATATGCATAGCTATGATCTGTAAAGGCAAAACGGACTTTCTTTCCGCTTTTACGAAACAGCTGCATTAAGTTCACATCATCACCAGAGATGAGATGTTTGATCTTTGCGAATCCACCTACATCATTGAAAGCCTGTTTTTTGTAGGCTATATTTTGTCCGGAACATGAGAAATATTTCCCGGATGAAATTGCACCTGCTGCTGCAAATAACATTGCTAAAAAATCGAAATGCTCAAATTTCTTAATAAAACTTGTTTTATTCCAGTCTGCTAATTTTGTTCTTGAATATCCAATTACCATTTCGTTTTCATTGAAATTTGCAACCATCGATTCTATCCAATACTTTCCTACTAAACAATCAGCATCGGTCGATAAAATTATTTCTCCTCCCGCAAGCTCGATAGCTTGAGAAAGAGCGTTTTTTTTGGGAGAGATAACATCTTCTCTTCCAGTCACATTTAATAATTTTATTTTAGTCCATTTAGTAGCAAATTTATTAACAATAGATTCTGTGCTATCAGTGGATCCATCATTAGCAATAATTATATCAAATTTATCTGAGGGATATGTTTGATTAACAAGTACTGTAAGTAATCTTGCAATATTTTGCTCTTCATTTCTGGCAGCTACAACCACAGAAACAAAAGGTTTTTCATTAGAGAATTTTACATCTCTTTTTCTTAAACCTTTATAAAATAAATGCAGGTAAAACAAGTATATTAAAAGAAATATAAATGTAACAGCATAAATAATTTGAAATATCACCTATCCCTCTTTATCAGTGATTCTATAAGTTCATCTAATGTATCAAGTGAATCTTGTACAGGATTTAACCAATCTGGTCCTTTCCATAATAAACTGTCGGGTCTTTCAATTATCTTCTTACGTTTTAAGATAAGTGCACCGCGTAAATCTATAGGACCTGGTTCGTGTCTGGGAGCCATAACCATATAATCTGGTCTGGTAGTATCAGGGTATGTTTCCTCTAAAATTATAGAATCCGGCCATGTATAAGCTACTCCACCCAGATCTACAACAAGTGAATCCATTTCATTCTCACGATAAAATGCTGGATAGAAATTGTAATTCAAACTATCGCTAAGTGGTGTTGGTTCAGTTCCAACAATAAAGATCTCTTGAATTGTCTCTTCATAATTATTTTTTGGAAGTAAACC
>CAXCCM010000103.1:0-6335 GCA_963981005.1 uncultured bacterium
AGCTAATTGATGATCAGTTGGATTTTAATGATTATGATGCTATCATAATTATTCATGCAGGAGCAGGTGAAGAGGCAGCAGGGCAAGACGAAAACGAGGATCAGCTAAGCAGTACATTTCTTTCACGTCGCTCACTTCAAGCAGGATTAGATCCAGAAAATGATGATTTTCCCGGCATTGAAACAGAAGATGGTATTTACCTTACAGAATTTGTGATAATTCCAGAGACTGAGTGGCAACCAAATGGTGTACCTGGTGAAGATACAATATATAGTATTTTTGGAGTTCTTGTGCATCAATTCGGGCATCAACTTGGTCTTCCCACACTTTTTGATAATAATAGAGATAATGGAATTTCATACGGAATTGGCGGATTTGGTGTTATGGGAACAGGCGTTTGGAATGCAAATGGGTTTGTTCCTCCACTGCCTTGTGCCTGGTCACGCTATTATTTAGGCTGGGAAGATGATAACATTGTAGAAATCAACTCATCTTTCGAAAATCTCTCACTTGTTTTCCCGATGGCAGATGATAAAATTAATCCTAAAATATATAAACTTAAAATTACTGAAGATGAATATTTTTTGATTGAGAACAGGCAGCAAAATCCTGATGGAAGTATTTTTATTAATGTTGATGGAGACACTTTAGCAACTTTTACATTTGAAACAATTGCTGGACAAAGTGTCTATCCGCAAGGGCATGCTTATGCGGGTCAACCAAAATTCAGTTTTATGGAGAATACTTATGCTGGTAGTGAGTGGGATTTTTATCTTCCCGGGCATGGTTTTGGTGCAGAACTCGAGATGGACGGCTCAGGAATTTTGATCTGGCATATTGATGAAAATATTATAAACGAAAATTTCACACCAGATTTTGAAGTTCACTCTGTAAACGGAGATGCTTCCCATAAGGGAGTTGATTTAGAAGAAGCTGATGGGATACAACAGCTTGACAACACACTTCATGGCTACAGCAGTTTCTTTGGTTCTGTTGATGACTCTTATAGAGAAGGAAACAATACATACTTTGGAAAAAATTATTATAACGATATTTTTTCAACACCAACATCAGAAAGTTATTATGGAGGTATTCCTCTTGAAGTAATGGACATCAGTACTTCTGATTCATTGATGACCTTTTCTGTAAGGTATGAATGGGCTTTGAATGCAGATTACATCGGAGTGAACAATCTTCCGGCTATGATCATTGATTTTGATGACGATGGTGAAAATGAGATATTACAGACTATACCAAATGGTGAAGTTTATTTGTGGAAAGATGATCAGCAATATCCAGGATTTCCTATTGATACCAATTCTTCTGTGGAAGTACCATTTGCCAGTAGCTATGATGAAAATGCAAATTCCGTGTTAATGCCGGCTGAAATTAGTGTTACCAATTCTGTCTCTCTTTTTGAGATCAACCTTTCTATTCAAGATTCTATTCAACAGAGATTTTTTAAGTTGAACCGTATTTGGGCAGGGCCAGTTGTAGTGAACCCCAATGAAAGTAGTGAATACAGGTATTTTCTACCCTTGAATAATACAAATTTAACAGATGAATATGAAATTGTAATGCTGGATGAGAATTTCCAAGAGCTTTATACATATAATGTTCTCTGGAAAATTGCCAGCAATATTATTCTAGAAAATAACACCCTGCATATACCAGAGATTGATTATGACTGGAGATTTTCAAGAATTGATCTTGATACATTTAGTTACAATTCATTTCAAGTAGGTTTTGCGGTCTCACCTACTCCAAATATTTTATCGTTTCAAATGGCTGATATCGATGGTGATGATTCCAATGATTACATTATTACTGCATCAGATACAATGCTCTATGTTCATAATCCTGAAGGAAATATTTATAGCTATCAACCTGACTATATGCCCCTGAACGCACTCGCCATACCATCCTTTGCAGACCTTGATGCTAACGGTTATCTAGACATCTTAATTGGTGGTGAAAATTCTTTTGCTGCTTTTGATAAAAATGGTAAGGTTTTGTCATCTTCAGAAGAATTGGAAAATCCTGACACATTACAATATGCTGCAGGTGTAATTGCATTTGATATAGATGATGATGGTAAAATAGATGTAGCAGGAAACATGTCACACAATCGCCTAAGTGTATGGGAAAATATCAACAACAACAATTTCGAGTTGAAACGGAATTTCCCGTTAACTGTAGGAGAAAGAAGTAGAACTTACCCAATTATCGCAGAATATTCTTCTGAATCTTTAGCTGCTTATTTGAGTTGTGACAACGGTGTAATCAGTCGAGTTGACTTGCCTACTGACGTAATTCCATTTAATGATAATACATTGTACGAGTACTGTAACTTGCAGAGAACTGCTTATTGGAATGGTGAAGCTGCACAGCCACCATACTGGGGGGATAAAATGTTTGTGAAAAATGAAACATATTTCTATCCTAATCCGCTTAGCACAACTTTTTCTAAAGGTATTGATTTTGGTAAAGAAATTCCAGATAAGACAATAATCCTTCGGATACTAACCACTAAAAACGCAGAAGTTGATATAAAAATATTTGACATAGCTGCCAATTTAATTTATGAAAACACCAGTTATTGTGAGGTAGGATTTGTGGAAAAAATCAATATCGAAGCATCAAAAATGGCATCAGGTGTCTATTTTGCAATATTGAGCGCAGAAGGAAAGGTTTTAAAACTAAAATTTGCTATAGAAAAGTAGTAAAATTTATTACATAATTCAAATTGGTCTTTATTATATATTGTAGAAATCATCGCATTGGCGGTGTAATATATGGAGGAAAAATTGTTTAAGATAAATAAAATATTGATCATCCTGATGATCTTAAGTTTAAGTATTATTCTCTATGCTGAAACAAGCGGAGAGTATGGATTTCAATTACTTAAAATAGCATCAGGACCAGAAGGCGCATCGCAAGCAGGAACAGGTGGTTTCTCTTCTGGAGAAGCATACTCATTTATGCTAAACCCAACAGCTGGATTATTCGCAAAACAAAGAATTATCTCGATCGCACAGAACTATTGGATCTTCGATACAAAACTAAATAGTGCCGGATATATAAATACAAATGGGAAATCATCTTTTGGTGTTGCTTACAGATATCTTGATTATGGCAAACTTGAAAACCGAACTGACAATGGAACACTTATCGGTGAATTCCATCCAATGGATCTAATTTTTTCACTCAATTTTGGCTATAGAATTACTCCTAACCAATATGCAGGAATCAATGCAAATGCGCTTTACGAAAAAATCGATACAGCATCAGCTTATGGATACACTTTCGATCTTGGTTATACGTACCTTTCCTTTATTAAGGGGCAAAAGTTTAGTGCAGCCATAAAAAATATTGGAAAAACTTCCGCTATGGAAAACGAAACAATTGATCTTCCAATCTCTTTTGAGCTTGGTGCAATTCAAGAATATTATATAAATACAATAATGCTTTCCGGTGAGCTTAAATTGATCAAGCACATTGATGATGATGAATTCAAAGCAATACTCGGAACCAAGGTTGAGCTTAATAGAATTTTAGATATTAAGTTGGGATACAAGTTAAATTTCGATGCAGAAAGTTTCACTGCTGGATTCGGTATTAATTTAAAGAGAATAGCTTTAGATTATGCCTACGTACCATTTGAATATCATATAAACGATGTACACATAATAGGTTTAACATATAAATTCTAATGAGGTGGTCTTATGAGGTTGGGTCGGAACATATTAATTTTAATGGCAATTTCTATTTCTCTTCTTGGAATAGATCATGTTCCAAATCAACTGATATTTAAAACCTCTTCTGCAAAACAAGTAAATAATAAAACTGTCGGGCTTGAACGTTTTGATGAGTTTCTATCTGATAGCAATATAGAAAATTTAAGATCTATCCTTCCGAAAGCAGATAATAAATATTTTATAGCAACTTTTACTGATGATATTGATTGGGAAAATATTAAAGATTACCAATTTGATGGAATCGACTACATACAACCTAACTATTTAAGTGGGTTATATTTAAGCCCAAATGATCCTGAATTTCCTAACCAGCAGGTCAATCTTGATAATTGTAATATTCCACAAAGTTGGGATTACTCAGTCGGTAACGAACAGATCATCGTTGGCATAATTGATTCCGGAATTTATTTCGATCACCCCGATCTGCAGAATAATATTTTTATAAATCAAGATGAGATCCCAAATGATGGTATCGACAATGATAATAATGGTTATATCGATGATGTAAATGGCTGGGATTTTGTAGATGCACCTGAACTTGGAAGTATCGCTTTGGGTGACTACACACAGCAGGATAATAACCCTGAAGATGAACTGGGTCATGGCACTCATGTTGCAGGAATAATCTCTGCTGATTCTAATAATGATGTTGGTATCACCGGTATCTCTTGGAATTCCAAACTGCTGATTATTCGTTCAGGTTTTAAAACTCTGAATGGCGGTTATCTTCAAGATGATGATGCAGCAGCAGGAATAATCTATGCTGCCGATATGGGTGCAGATGTGATAAACTTGAGCTGGGGAGATACAAATTATTCCCAGATAATTGCCGATGCCTGTTATTATGCATATAACAAAGGAAGCATTATTGTTGTAGCTGCAGGTAATGAAGGTGCAACGGTAGAGCATCAAGTTGTATATCCTGCCCAGCTATCTACAACACTGGCTATTGGCGCTGTAGATAGCTACAAGAATCTTGCCTCTTTCTCTAGTTATGGTCCGCAAATAGATATTGTAGCACCTGGACAGCTTATTTTAAGTACGTATGATCTAACTCCAGAAAATCTGTATAAAGAGCAATCGGGAACCTCGATGGCAGCTCCTTTTGTAAGTGGTGCAATTGCTCTGCTTCTTGCTGTTGATCCGGGCTTAGATTTTTCTGAGGTTCGTGGACGTCTTATATCTACTGCTGATGATCTTGGAGTGGAAGGCTTTGATAATATTTTTGGGAACGGAATGCTGGATGTTTATTCACTGCTTACCGAAACTTCCTATCCGATAATAGAGATAACCACGCCTTACGATAATGAAGGATTAAATTCTACTTTTGATATAATTGGAACTGTACAATCACCCAATTTTTGGCGTTATTCTGTAAAATATACATCCGAGGAAATGCCTGTATCAACCGATTGGCAAGATATTAATGAACAAATTGATTATTATTATGATCCTGTAGAAAATGATTTAATAGCACAGTTTATGATTGATGACTATCTACCTGATGACACCTATAGAATTAAGATTGAAATTATAACTTCAGATAATCAACATTATACATATTTAAGAACAATTAGAATAGATCAAACAGCTCCGGAATTTTATGAAAATTATGCGGCTTATATGAAACGATATGCTGCGGAAATCCCGGAATATTATATTCAAACTATCTTTAATGAAGATGTAAATATTTTTTTGAAACAACATCCTTCACTTGAATTTCTTCCCCATTTTGGAGATGCAGATTCACTTCAAATAATTAAGTTAGATGGACTACCTCAAAACGTTCTTATTGATGTAAAAGCTGAAAATCTTTGTGGATTGGAAACAATTATTGATAGTGCTTTTGTATTTGAAACAGATGCTCAAGCCATTAGTATTCATGGTTTCAATCAAACCGCTATTGGTAATGAACTTGTATCTATACAAAAAACTTATGATTTTGATGGGAATGGAAAGAACGAAATATTTGTTTTGGAAACTGAAGATGAACTGCAAACATTGAAAATACTTGAATTAGATGGTGAAGAGCTTATTACAAAGCATGAGTTTTCTGCTACTTTCTGGCCGAATGACATGGGAAACTCTAATACTAGCGGAATGGAAGTTGTTGGTATTCAGCTTGACCGACCAATAGTTTTAGAAACTACTGGTGGAACTTATCCATCTGACCCAATATTTGTTGATGTAAACGCATTGGGAGCAAATTTTGCCGATTACGATGATGATGGAATTGACGAAGTTATCCTTATAAAAAATGAGGATATAAGCGGAATCTCGCATCGTGTTCTTACCTTAAATCAGAGAAATGGAAACAACTTTGAGAGGGAAGAGTTAATACAAAATCCAACAGCAACCTCGATAAAGAATTTCTTCTCTACAAAAATAGTTTGCGACAAACTGGATAACGATAATTATCCAGATATTTTAGCCGCCGATAAAGATGGCGATATAATGATATTTGAGCGGGAGTCAGATGAATTCGAGATGGTTTGGAATTACAGATTACCCGTTGGAAATGCTTATAATCTTTGCTCTGGCGATTTTACGGGAGATGGCTCTTTAGAATTTTGTGTT
>CAXCCM010000104.1:0-6328 GCA_963981005.1 uncultured bacterium
ACGGCTACAACACCTTTACTAGCCACTGTCTTAATATGAGCACCTGAGATACCTACTACTATCTTATCAATGCGCACACCTGTCATGCGTTCACATTTTTCTATAGTTTCAGAAATAGAAGAAACAGCATCTTCAATAGAATTAATGCTTCCTCGAATGATTCCCTCGGAAGGTGTATCTGCAGCACCAATGATCTTAAGGCGGCCATCGGGCATCTTTTGCCCCATGACTATCCTAATGGCGTTAGTGCCAATATCTAAACTGGTTATTATGTCTTTATTGCTGGCCATTTTATGTCTTATGATTATTAATTATAACTAAATTATCTCTATTTGCCAAATTATTTACGCTAAGAATACTATAAAACCAATTGCTGCCGCGAAAAGTGAAACTAAGAGCACCATGGCTGCTAATAAATCTTTCACTTCTTTAGCAAATTTATGAGTACGTGGCGCTAACATATCTACTAGTCTTTCAATGGCTGAATTAAAAATCTCCAAAGCCATAACCAAAGCAATAATCATCAAAATTACTACCCAATAAATTTTTTCAATACCCTGATACCAGGAATAAGCGACTACTAAAATGGCAATTATAGTATGTAAACGAAAAGTTTTTTCAGTAGAGAAAACTGTTTTCAATCCCCGAAATGCGAACCTGAAATTTTTATAAAATTGCCAATCCATAATTATTTATTTAATTTACTCAATATCTCCTGCTCAACTCGTTCCTGTTTTTTAGCTTCCTTATTATTTATTTCGTGATCATAGCCTAATAAATGTAATATCCCGTGAACTGTCAAAAGTTGTAATTCAGCTTTGTAGGTATTATTCTTTTCTTTCGCCTGGCGGCGAGCCTGGCTTAGGCAAATTAATACTTCTCCCAAAATATAATCATCATCTAAAACAAAAGATAAAACATCAGTTACTTTATTTTTCTGGCGATAAACCTGATTTAAGTTAGTTATTTCTTTAGCATCTACCAAAGCTATGGAAATTTGTTTTTTTAATTTATATTTCTGTATAACAATTTTCTCTAACTCAGCTAACCAAGAAAAATCTATTGACAATCCTCTCTTATTTATATTTAATAATTTATTCTTCGTCATCTTCACCAGAATTATTATTTACCGCTGACCATTCAAAACTATTTAACATCATTTCAAAAATACTATCAAAATTAGCGCTACCCAAAGAACCTGTATCATAAGAAATGATGTGTATATAATCACCGTGTATACTTATTACTTTCCTACCATCTCTGGATCGCAACGCTCCTTCTCCAGCTAAGCTATAGTTATCAAAATTAGCTGATGACCCTAAAATATCTGCATTTTGAACTAAGGCTTCGCTAAGTGAAAGATTACCTGAATTATTTACACTTGATACAGAAAATGACTCGCCAGTTTCTGTATTTGGAATTACTAATATTTCTGCTAAATTACCACCATCTGCTTTAGCTATCCAAGTCTTTGGCCTAAGTAATAAATAACCATAAATACTATTACTAAATCGTATTACTAAACCAGAAGTTAGCAAGTCTTTACCTGGAAGTAATGGATTAAATAAATTTACTATTTCTTGACCATCTTTATAACCATCTTTATCAGTATCTTCTAAATTTGGATTTGTTGAAAAAACCAATTCTTCCTCATAGCTCAAACCATCATTATCAGAATCAAAAACTATTAAATCCTCTGGATTATCATTTGTATTTTCATTTATATTCTCGTTTTGATTAATATTTTCGTTAGTATTCTCATTAGTATTGGTGTTTTCATTTATATTCTCGTTTTGATTAATATTTTCGTTAGTATTCTCATTAGTATTGGTGTTTTCGTTAGTATTTATATTTTCATTCTGATTAGTAGGCTCATTGGTGTTTTCATTTGTAACTACTGGTTGATCATTATTTAAAAATGGAACACTCTTATTAGCAAAAAATAAAACGCCTGCAATTACTACTATAATTAATAAAATTAATCCAATAGCAATTAACAACACCTTTTTACCAGAACCACCACTAGGACCAGGGCTAGCTCCGCCAACATTTTTTTGTTGACTGGCTGCAACAAATTTACCAGGCATAGAATGAACATTGATACTTTCTTTTTTAACTCCCATTTCTGCCTTCAGTTCATCCATACTTGTTTTCTCACCAGCCAAATCTCCACTGGCCTTAGGCTTGATATCTTCTGAACCAGCTAAGTGATTCATTACTTCTTTTTTTGATTCTTGTTCATTTATCATAATTTTATATATTTTCGTTAGTATTTGATGAACCATCCTCTTCGTCCTCTTCTCCATTGTCTGGTAATTTTCCATTACCTAATGGATTATAGCCATTAGACACCTCCATGCCGTCTTGATAAGTATCTCCATCGGTATCTGGATCATTTGGATCTGTCTGATATATAATTATTTCTTCATGATCGCTAAGGCCATCATTATCAGTATCACTAGACAATGGATCCGTATAATATGTTTCTATTTCATCTTGATCAAAGACACCATCATTATCAGTGTCAGCCTCCATTGGATTAGTGCCGTACACCCTCTCCAATCCATTACTTAAACCATCATAGTCGTCATCAAGATCGTCATCATTAGCAACTGGCTCATCATCATCGATTATATCTTCTTCATTAGTATTCTCATTATCATTAACTAAAACTTCTGTATTTATATTATCATCTACAGTACTACTAAAATCTTTATCTTTTAAGAAAAAATAATAAACTGCCCCACTTACTATAGCCAAAAGTGCAATCACTAAAACAGCTATTATGATTTTCCTTATAGGACTAGATGCTCTATCATCAGTAACCATCATAGAACTAGCCGGCGGAATATTTGGTGTCTGGGCCATTGCTTTTGGCGCTACTGGCTGAGGAGCCGGTGTTGCTGGCTGAGCACTCGCCTCTGGACTAGGCGCACTAGTTTGAGAAACCGGTTTAATTTTACCAGATTGAATAGCGCTAGGCTTATTTGGATCTACTGCCCCATGATTAGCAGGCGTTGGATCTACATCACCAAACATATCATCAATCTTAGCTGGCTGAGGAGTAGAAGCTGGTGTTGCTGGCTGAGTACTCGCCTCTGGACTAGGTGCACTAGTTGGAGGCGTAGGCACCGCAGGCTCTGGCGCCGTTTGATTATTGTCTTTTTTTAAATCATCAAACATATTTAAAAGTTAATTTATAATTTATTAATCACAAGATCCAACTGTACAAGAATTACTACAACATTGACCATTAATTGTACAACCGCCACCAGGACCTATACAAGGCAAAGTGCAATCCATGTGCCCATCTGGCCCACCATTTGGCATACTAACATCTGAACCACCAGCACCATCACAAATAGTAGAATTAATAACCGTCATGGTTTCTACACGCCAATCAGTAGTACTATCTGTAAATAAACCACCTGTGTCTGCAGCAATTGCCTCACCTATATCCTCAAGAGTAACTCCACCATTTATAAGTACTGGATTTATAAATACAGGATTATCTTCATCTAAATTACAAGCAGCTACAGCATCTATTAAAACATCAGCATCAGGTAATTCTTCAATGTAATTATCATATGTATCCATTCCACTACCGCATGAAGCATGCTCATCACTAACAGGAATAACCACTCTATGATAATCTGGCAACCAAGCATAACTTTCGGCTATTCTTTTAATAGCGTAACCCCAATCCTCTAAAGATCCATTACTACTACAATCCTGATAGTTAATATCATCGCCAGATCTATAATTACCATATCCTCCACTAGTATCTACAAGAACACCTCCGTCTATTTCATTAGTAGCATTATCATAAAAACTCAAATATCGAACTTCTGGAAATTGTAATTCATCAGGATCTTCACTTACATCTACCAAATCAGTACAATTTGTATATAAAGCGTTAAAGACGCTCTCACTCTGACCTGATACAAAACCTCTGATATTGTCTGTTTGGGTGGCTGTTAATTCCGCACTCACACTTCCATCACCTAAGACAAATATGCTTATTCTATAATTTATGTCCGCATTCTCTGGTAAATCTAACTCTTGAACTACACCATAGGTAGAATTACATAAATCAGTTGCTTGCGAACTCATACTACCAGACATATCAAATATATAGACAATATCTACATCTTTATTCACTACATAAGCTGGATCAAATCCATTATCACAATCTTCATAAGCAGTAAATGCTCCACCTTCATCATTACATTCAAATTCTGTACAATCATACCGACTAGTAGCAAACCATGTTTCGCCAGCATCGGTACAATCTGTTTCATTTCCAATAGCGAAATCACTACACTGCCAACTACTACAATTAACACTACACTCACCATCTATTTGTCCATCACCACAATAACCGCCCTGATTTATACAATCACTACAAGCATATTGCCAACTCTCAGTAGCAAATTGAGAAAGACTAGATCCACGAGGCCATGGATAATATGATGTATCTTCTGGATCTCCCCAATCACAACCTTCGTAGTATTGTTGACTCTTTACGCCATCACCACAATAACCACCGGCCATGCCAGGAACTTGACTTATACAGTCTGCTGCACAAGTGTAAGTATCAATTGGATCAGAATCAACCGGCAAAGGTCTAGTAGGGAAATCTTCTCCATCACAAAGTTCACCATAAATTGTTTGAGCTTCACCATCATTACAATAACCACCAGTAGTGCCAACACAATCTACATCACAAGTATACTGATTTGCTATACCACTAGCATCTGGTGCTGGAGGTAATGGATTTTGTGGTATTCCATCCCAAGGAGTACCCGGATCACACTCTTCGCCATAGTCAGAGAAAGCTACTCCATCTTGTATATCTCCATCACCACAATAACCATCTAAAGTAGCTGTACAAGCCTCATGGGAGCTACCATTAGTAGCATTATAAGTACCTACATCTCTACAGAGGTATTGATTATATTCATCAGAGAATAATGGCTGAGGAGTGGTATAAGCAGGTAATCCATTAACATCTAAACCATAATCACACATCTCTTGATCTTCGTATTGTTCTATACCATCGCCACAATATGTATTATCAAACTCACAAGACAAAGTACAGCCATAACTAGGTAATGGCAATGGCCCAGTTAATACTGGTACTGGCCCTTCATAAGAAGCATAATCACATGCTTCAACCGGATTCCAAACACCTCCTACTGCAATACAATGAGCGGTATTAATTACCTCCTCTTCATTAGGATCACAGTCAGAACAATATACACTACACTCTCCATTTACAACTCCATTTCCACAAAGTCCGGGGTAAGGAACTCCTGCTGTACAGGTACGCTCACAAGAATTATTACATTGAATACTACCGCTTAATGTACAGTCCCAACCTGCTAGACCAGTTGGATTAGCACTAGCATCACATTGTTCCATTCCTTCTGACCAAATGCCGTCACCACAAAGAGCTGCTGGATAAATACCTGCACTATCATCACACATTACTTGGCAACCAATACCACAAGACAAATCAGCTGGATTACCATCTACACAAGTATAGCCACTTGGCACTGGTAAGCCCGGTTCACAATTTTCATAATATGGTTGTAATGTAGCATCACCACAATAACCACCACATTGATTGGCTGTTAATACTGGATCAGGTTCATACCAAGTACACTCTATAAGAAGACCTGTATCTGTATCAATAGTCCCTGCTGAATAACAACCAACAGTTTGTTCGTTCCACCAAGCTTGCGCGCCTACCACTGGGTAAGCTGGATGAGACCCTGGAGGAGGAACAGAACAAGCAAAATTCCAAAATTCATTATCACACTCTTCTGTAGGAACCCAATTACCCCCAGCAGCATTACAATTTGCTTGAGCTACTGCTATATTAGGATCATCGCATCCTGCACAATCCATTGAACAATGCTCTGGATCAACTACGCCATTGCCACAATACGGACTGGAATTTGCACCAGGGGCATCTATTGATACGAAATCACAATGTCCTGCATTATTAATATTCAAATCCATAGTGACTGCTGATCCAGCTAAATTCCCGCCAAAAGTAATTCCAGGCGGTGGATTTATACTATCATATTCAAAATTGGCACCTAAATAATAACTTTGTCCAATTCCTTCTATATTATACATATATACTAAAGAATCAGTTGGGCAAATAAAGTCTAAAGCCTCTTCATTCCAGCAAGTATCTGCATTATAATCGGGCAAGGTAGTGCCTTCGCCACAAGCATTAAACAAACCTATTGGATCTGACGGCGCAGACATAGCAATAGTATTAGAGAATGATCCTTGCCAAGAAGGCCAAGAACTA
>CAXCCM010000105.1:0-6267 GCA_963981005.1 uncultured bacterium
AGACGTCCACCTTGTTCCAAGGTTCCAGAAAAACATGGTACACGGTATTGCGGGTAAAATAATAGATTAAAGGTGAGGTAAACATGCAATATATAAATTTGATTTTCATTGGAAGTGGATTCTTGATCGGAATTATTTTTTTCCTGATCATAAATTTCATAAAAAAATCTTCTGCAGATAAAAATATTTTATCTTCAAATGAATTAGCAAACAAGATCATCAATGACGCAAAACAAGAAACAGAAACCTTAAAAAAAGAAGCAATTTTAGAAGCAAAAGAAGAATGGTACAGAGTACAGAAAAAATATGAAGAAGAGATCAATACACGTAAACGAGAGATATATACTTTAGAAAAAGAATACAATGAACGTGTTACAAAATTAGATAATAGATTAGAAAATCTTGATAGAAAAGAAGAAAAACTTCAGGAATTTGAGAAAAACAATAAAACAAAAGAAAACGAGTTAGCTACTAAAAAAGAAGAACTTGAAGAGTTAATTGAACAGCAAAATGTTAAGTTATCAGAAATTGCTAGATTGTCTCGTGATGAAGCAATTCAAATACTTAAAAATAACTTGAAAAATAAAGCTCGTAATGAAGCTGCAATAGAAATCCGCAGAATAGCAGAAAATACTAAAGCAGAAGCAGATCAACTAGTTGCTGGAATTCTTTCCACTGCAATTCAAAGAGTAGCGGTAGATTATGTTTCAGAATCAACAGTTTCGGTTGTTTCACTTCCAGACGATGAGATGAAAGGAAGGATCATCGGTAGAGAAGGTAGGAATATCAGAGCTTTTGAACAAGCCTCAGGAATTGATCTTATAATTGATGATACACCTGAAGCTGTAGTTCTTTCTGGTTTTGATCCGGTTCGTAGAGAAATTGCTCGTCTTGCATTAGAAAAATTAATCACAGATGGTAGGATCCATCCTGGACGAATTGAACAAGTTATTGAAAAAATTGCTAAGGAAATGGATGGTAATCTTGTTAAGATTGGTGAAAAAGCATGTATGGAAACAAACATACATAACATCTCTCCAAATATTGTGAAGCTTATTGGAAGATTAAAATATCGTACAAGTTACGGACAAAATATTCTGCGTCATTCAATGGAAGCAGCTTGGATCTGTGGAATTCTTGCAACTGAACTAAATCTTGATCAGGAATTAGCACGTCGATGTGGATTCCTACATGACCTTGGAAAAGCGATTGATCATGAATATGATGGATCACACGCAAGCCTTGGTGCAAATGTTGCACGAAAAAATGGTGAGAGTAAAATAGTTGTAAATGCAATTGAAGCTCATCATGAAGAAGTTGAATATCAAAGTGTTTACGCTGTTCTTACGCAAGTTGCAGATGCAGTTTCCGGTGCCAGACCTGGTGCTAGAAGAGAAATGCTTGAAACATATATGAAGCGTCTTACAAAAATGGAAGAGATCGCAAACTCAATTGAAGGTGTGAATAAATCTTTCGCAATTCAAGCCGGACGTGAATTACGAATAATTGTAGATCCGGTTGCTGTTGATGATAAACATACAGCTTTCGTTGCTTCTGATATTGCAGAGAAAATTGAAGAAGAAATGCAATATCCAGGACAAATTAAAGTTATGGTGATTCGGGAGACACGTCAAACTGCTGTAGCAAAATAATGAATATTTTATTTATTGGTGATATTTTTGGTTCACCTGGCAGAAACCTAGTAAAAAAATATCT
The DNA here is from genome assembly GCA_963981005.1 of uncultured bacterium. GTDB lineage: Bacteria > Cloacimonadota > Cloacimonadia > Cloacimonadales > TCS61 > Tenebribacter. Next base: position 1,717 of record CAXCCM010000105.1, read on the forward strand.
TCCTGAATTGAGGAAGGAATTTGATATTGATTTTTGTATTGCCAATGGTGAAAATGCTGCTCATGGAAAAGGTCTAACAGAAAAGACTGCAATCGAGCTTTTTGGAAGTGGTATAAATTGTTTTACCAGTGGTAATCACATCTGGGATAAAAAAGATTCTATTGACTACATAAAAAGAGAAAAACGAATTCTTAGACCTTTAAATTATTCTAAGGATGCGATCGGTGCAGTTTACTATATTGCCAACGTTGGTAGATCAAAACTAGCAATCCTTAATATTTTAGGACAAGTTTATATGAACCCAGTCGATTCACCACTATTTGCACTCGAAAAGATCTTACCATCTATAAAGGAAGTAACTAACAATATACTTATTGATTTTCATGCAGAAGCAACAGCAGAAAAGCGTGCTTTAGCTTTTAACTTTGATGGACAGGTCAGTGCATTCATTGGCACACATACACACGTACAAACTGCTGATGAAGAGATTCTTTCCAATAACACTGCATATATTTCAGATGTTGGAATGACTGGTCCACACGACTCATGTATAGGCATAAAAAAAGAGATTGTAATTTCAAAGATGAAAAATTCTTTGCATCTACCTTTCCAACCTGCAGATGGTGGACTTCAAATAAATGCAGTTGTAATAAGTATTGATGAAGCAACTGGGAAAGCTTTGAACATACAAAGAATAAGACGGAAATATTAATGGATAAGAGATTATCAGGAAAAAAAATAGCCAAAAAGATTTTTGCCTATATTAAAGAAGAGATTGAACAACAACAAATTACTCCTTATTTAGTAATACTTCTTATTGGGAACGATCCAGCTGCTGAATATTATGTACAGAATCTTGAGAAAAAAGGTTTGAAAGTTGGAATTAAAGTTGAGACAATGATCTTACCTGAATCAATTGATCAAAATTCACTATTAAATAAAATTGAAGAACTGAATAATGATTCTGAAGTAAATGGTATAATGCTGCAAAAACCACTGCCAGCTCAGCTTGATGAATCTGAAATTGTAATGAAGATCGATCCCAAAAAAGATGTTGATGCATTTCATCCACTAAATATGGGGAACCTGGTACTTGATAAAGAGGGATTCATTCCAGCAACACCTGCTGCAGTTTTAGAATTACTTTCTTTCTATGAAATTGAAACAAATGGCAAGCATATTGTAATTGTAGGCAGAAGTGATATTGTTGGTAAACCAATGGCAAATTTGCTATTGAGAAAAGAGAAAACCGGAAATGCAACTGTAACGATCTGGCACAGCAGAACTAAAGCCCTGGCATCTCATACTAAACAAGCTGATATCCTAGTTGCAGCAATTGGTAAACCACTATTTATTACCTCAGATATGATCAGTGAAAATGCAATTATTATTGATGTTGGTGTAAACCAAATTGAAGATGCTGAAAAAGGTTATCGTTATGTTGGTGATGTAGATTATAAAGGTTGTTTTGATAAATCTGTTGCAATCACTCCTGTACCAGGTGGCATAGGCACGATAACAACCTCAGTGCTTTTGAAAAACGTGATATTTGCTCATATTTTACAGAATAAAGAGTAGTTAAATCAAAATAGTTATTATATCCTGCTGATCAAGAGGTTCCTTCCAATCTATCATTTTTGTTGATATTATAAAGTAAATATTATTTCACTAATTTTTTAATAATTTAGCCGGAAACATATTAAATATACAAGCCAAACCATCTTAGACAAATTAAATTTTAAATCATATATTTTATTCAGTGTGTCAGTTCACAATTTTTTTTTATTGCTAAAAAACTATTCTTTTTAAAATTAAAATATAAAGGAGTATATATGAAAATAGTTTATTCTTATTATGTTTTAGACATCGTCCATAAGGGTCATCTGAAGATGATGGAGAACGCCAAGGCAATTGCTGGTGAAGATGGAAAACTGGTTGTGGGTATTTTAACTGACGAAGCTGTAATGGAGAAGAAGAAAAAGCCAATTCTTTCTTTTGATGAAAGATTTGATCTGGCAAATGCAATTAAGCATGTGGATCTAGTTGTTGCTCAGGAAACATATTCACCACTGCCTAATGTGAAAAAGATGAGGCCAGATGTTTTAATGGAAAGTACGAGTCATACAGATGAAGCGATCGATGAGGCACGCGAAGTTATGGATAGTATTGGTGGAAGAGTTGTAGTTGTTCCATATTATCCATCGCAATCATCTTCAAATATAAAAAATGATATAAAAAATGGAGGAGGAGAAAAGTGACAAATAATTCTGATACTAGTTTAAAGATTAAGCAGTGGCAAAAGAAAATGTTTTGGATGATGTGGATTACTTATGCGTCTTTTTATCTTTTACGTGTAAATATTTCCATCGCAATGCCCAGCATTATGAGCGAATTTGGTTTAACCAAAACCAACATGGGAGTTGTGTTAACAAGTCTTTTCATTGCGTATGCTGTAGGGCAGTTCATCAATGGACAGCTTGGAGATAAGTTAAATTCACGAAGAATAATTACTATAGGATTAATATCTTCTGCTATTCTTAATATCATCTTTGGTTTGGCTGCAGGAGCGATAGTTCTAATGGCTGTTCTTTGGGGATTAAATGGTTATTTCCAATCGATGGGCTGGGGACCTACAGTTAAAGCAAATGCGAACTGGTTTCCCAAAAAGATAAGAGGGAAAATGTCCGGTCGTCTGGGCACAAGCTATATTATCGGTGGAGCACTTTGCTGGTTTCTGGCTGGGACAATTGTAAAATATTTCAATTGGCGTTTCACTTTCTTCATTCCAGCTGTGATCTGCATTCTTCTAGCAATACACTGGTATATAAGAGCTCGTAATGCACCGGAAGAAGTTGGATTACCAAGTTTGGAAGAACAGGAGCAGGGTATTGAAAGATCTGAAGTTAAAGTGGATGAACATATTGGTTTTAAGGAAACTTTGAAAATAACTCTTTTGAATCCTTATGTCTGGTTTGCTGGCTTGGCTCTTCTCGGTTTAAATATTGTTCGTTACGGTTTTATGAGCTGGGCTCCAACCTATATGTTCGAAGAACAGGGAGCAACAATCTCAATGGCTGCATATAAAGCGATTGCCTTTCCTGTAGCTGGCGGTTTAGGTGCTATCTTTGCCGGTTGGGCTTCCGATAATCTCTTCAAAAATCGTAGAGCACCAGTGGCGTTTTTCATGCTTCTACTTCTGGCATTGTTCTGTTATCTATATCGAATAGTTCCGGGTGAAAGCTGGGTAATGAGTTTAATTATTTTATTATTCATTGGTTTCTTTACTTTTGGACCTCATATTCTGCTTGTAGCCGCTTTACCGGTTGATCTTGGCACAAGAAAAGCCGCATCTTCAGTAACAGGCTTCATTAATGCATTCGGATATTTAGGAGCAAGTTTAACAGGTGTGGGAACCGGTTATCTGATCGATAATTTTAGTTGGGATGCTGCGTTCTGGTTCTGGATTTCCGGCGCAATTCTTGCTGCAATAATGATTACATTTGTATGGAAACATGAGCTAAAAAAAGCATAGTAGAAAATATTTCTATAAAATCCTGATAATCATTTATTGTTTATCAGGATTTTTTTATTTACTTTTACCTGAATTATCCACAAAATGATCATATAAATATTTGCAAGTCCAATAGTATAAATAAAGAAAATCATAGGTCTGAATAAAAGAGCAGAAATGATAATTACAAAAGCTCCAGCAGTAGGTCCTATCCAGAACCATAAACGAATTAATAGTTTATTAGAATTATAATATGTTTCTCGATCGTACTCTTCTTTTTCATCTAAATGAAAAATTTGAAGACGAGAATATCCCAAATATGTGCTTATTAAGATTTTGTCTAACCACTTACCCCTCATATGCTTGATCTTGTTCAATTCTTCAGAAAATTTTATCTTATCATCTCTAATTGAGATTGCTTTTCCCAGACCATGTGCCATGAATTCTGATCGGTAATAATCTACTAACATTGCATGAAAAATATGACTTACGGCAGCAATGATAATAATCCACCAGGGATTTACTTTCAGATAATCCAGGTTGATGATTCCTTTTTCAAAACCAATTCCCATTCCTACATAAACTGATATTCCTACCATGTAATCGGCAAATCCATCAATAATCCTGCCTGTCGGTGTACCATTGTTCTTCAAACGGGCAATCATACCATCTACGCAGTCTGTAACCATACATAAAAAATATAAAAGTCCACCAACAATAAAGCTCGTAACTGTTCCCTTGGCAAATATAAACCCACTTATTATTCCAATGATTATAGTCATCAGGGAAACCTGGTTTGGTGTAATATTAGTTGGATAAAGTATCTTCACAAAAATAAATGCAATGGGCCTTAATATATACAGAGTCAGAGTTTCATCAAATACTGAATGTTTTATCGATTTCTTATACTCACTGAAGATCTGCTTATTATACTCTCTTAATTTTGAATTCTTTTTAGTCATTTAATATCCTATCCTAATTTTATGTAATGTTTGGCGTGTGCGGCGGGATCGGGACGATCACGACCGGAAACCAATAAA
>CAXCCM010000106.1:0-6234 GCA_963981005.1 uncultured bacterium
ATAAGATCCTTTCAAGATTATTGCTATCAAGATCTTAATCTTTTGGCTCAATATAACAGAGGATAGCACCTTTTGCAACTGAGTCACCAGCTTTATGATCAATATTCTTAATAACCCCATCACACTGTGCATCAAGATTATTAAACATCTTCATAGCTTCTAATACAACAATCGTATCTCCAGCCTTAACTTGGTCTCCAACCTTTTTCTTGTACTCAATTATCATTCCAGGAATTGGAGCAACTAAATTTCCAGTATCATCTCCAACAGCTATTTCCTCTTTCCTCTTCACAACAACTCCCATCTGTTTTGCATTGGGATCTGCAACTTCCACATTAAAGTGTTCACCATCTACATAAACATCAAAAGCTTTTGTATTGGCAGATTTTACTTTTTTGGCTGTAAGCTCACCAGAAAGCGCATTGCTAACCAGCTCCTGTTCTTTTTGTACATCTTCCAATGTCTTTGGTTTTACATCTTCAGGTGCTTCTTCAAGTCCATATTTCCAATTTAAGAATTTTCTACCCGTAACCGGATATAATGCACAAAGTACTTCATCATCAATATCTTTTGCTAGGTCTTTAAATTCTTTTTTTACTTTAGGAAGTTCCGGTTCTAATAGATCACCAGGTCTGGCTGTAATGGGAGTTTCTCCACGTGGATATCCCTTCAAGGCTTTCTTCTGTACTTCCTTATCTATGGGAAGTGTTGTCTTTCCATATAAACCGAAACAGAGATCCTTCACCTGTTCTGTAATATTAGAGAATTCTTCGCCATCTTTATCAAATAAAACATTATTCACGGTTTGAATTCCTACTATCTGACTTGTAGGAGTAACAAGAGGAACCTGACCCAGCTTCTTTCTTACTTTTGGCAGAGCTTCAAATACATCATCCAACTTATCAAGTGCATCCATCTGACGGAGCTGATTAACCAGGTTAGATAGCATTCCACCCGGAGTTTGGTGTAGTATAACATTTGTATCGATAATTGCATTTTTTGTATCATTGAGGAAGTGCTTATATTTTGGAATAACTTTTTCCATTTCTTTACCGATATCGGCTAATTTGTTTATATCCAACCCACTATCACGATTTGTTCCCAGAAGAGAAATTACAAGAGGTTCAACTGCAGGATGAGAAGTTCTGTATGCATAAGGAGCCATACATGTATCAATAATATCAACTCCCGCTTCGATAGCTTTAAAAAGTGTGAGGTCGCCCATTCCTGATGTGAAATGTGTATGAAGATGAATTGGAATATCTGTTTGCTCTTTGATTGCTTTTACAAGATTATAAGCATCATAAGGAGCTATAAGCCCGGCCATGTCTTTAATGCAGATCGTATCAGCTCCAAGTTCTTCTAACTGCTTGGCTTTATCTAAATAGTATTCCAGATTGTATGTCTCACCACCCATGCGTGGCTCTGTGAGTGAATAGCAGATAGTTCCCTGAAAATGTTTCTTATTTTTCTTTATCACTTTAACAACAGTTTGGAAATTTCTAAAATCATTAAGTGCATCAAATACACGCAGAATATCAATTCCATTATCGCAAGCACGCTGAACAAAAGCTTCTACCACATCATCGGCATAGTTTCTATATCCAACCACATTCTGCCCCCGAAGCAGCATAGAAAAAGGAGTTTTTGTCATATGTTTTTTCAGAATTCTAATCCTTTCCCATGGGTCTTCATTTAAAAATCGATGCATTACATCAAAAGTTGCACCACCCCACATCTCTACTGAGTAGAAACCAATCTCATCCATCATTTTGGCTACAGGTATCATATCCTCTGTTCTGCCACGAGTTGCAAAAATGCTTTGATGTCCATCTCTTAGGCTTACATCTTGTATCTTTATTGGGTTCTCTGTTTTTGGACGTGCAGGATCATAATTCATCTTTGTCATTCCTAGAACGCCATGTTTATCGAATTTCATTTATTTCCTCCGTGTTAAAAAAATCCCTTACTCACTTATACTTATCTGCTCTTACTCGCATTACCTTCTAATTCCTCTGCGTTGAACCATCATTCTATTTTGCATAATGATCTTACGTCCGGACCTTGCCCATTGTTTATCAGGCTTTGAGTTATTCTCTTCTTCCTGCTGCTGTAGATAATGCAATACACCAATAATTGCAGCTTTCAGTTTCTTACTTTTATCTTTCAAAAAAATCTCCTAAACCGGGATATTCCCATGCTTTTTAGGTGGAAGAGCTTCCTTTTTTGTAACCATTACCTCTAAAGCATCGATCAAGCGGATTCTTGTTTCACTTGGTTGAATTATTGCATCAATGTAACCACGCTCTGCAGCAATGTAAGGTGTATTGAAAGCGGTTTCATATTCATTTATAAGTTCTTGTCTCTTTGCTTCAGGATCGGTTGCTTCTTTAAGTTGCTTACGATAAGATGCAACAATATTTACTGCACCCTGAGCTCCCATTACAGCTTGCTCGGCGGTTGGCCATGCAAACAGCATATCTGCTCCTAAATGAATAGAGCTCATGGCAATATATGCTCCACCATAACTTTTTCTGGTTGTAACTGTAAGCTTGGGAACTGTTGCTTCCGAATAACTCCAAAGAAGTTTTGCCCCGTGTCTTATCACGCCACCCCATTCTTGATCTGTACCTGGCAAATACCCAGGAACATCAACAAAGGTAATTATTGGGAAGTTAAAGGCATCGCAAAATCGTATGAAGCGCGAAATTTTATCAGATGCATTAATGTCTAAACATCCGGCTAGGAACATTGGCTGATTAGCAATAATTCCAACAGGTCTGCCATTCAATCTAGAAAAACCTATTAGAGCATTTTGTGCATAATATTCATGAGGTTCAAAGAACTCACCATTATCAACAATTGATTGGATCACAGCTTTCATGTCATAACCCGCTTTTGTGCTATCTGGTATTATTGTATCAAGTTCTGGGCATAATCTGTTTGGATCATCTCCATTATTAAATATGGGAGGATCATCCATATTATTATCGGGAAGATAGCTTAATAGAACTTTAACTTGATAAAGTGCATCTTCATCATCTTCACAGGCGAAATGAGCAACACCACTTTTACTGTTATGGGTCATAGCTCCACCCAGATCTTCAAAAGTTGTTTTTTCACCTGTTACCGTTTCTATCACGCTTGGTCCAGTTATGAACATATAACTTTTTTTATCGACCATAAAAATAAAATCTGTCATGGCAGGAGAATAAACTGCACCACCTGCACAGGGCCCCATAATTATAGAAATTTGTGGAATAACACCGGAAGCTCTGGAATTGCGGAAGAAAATATCTCCATAACCCTTTAATGCATCAAGTCCTTCCTCTACTCTTGCTCCACCTGAATCGTTAATTCCTACAATTGGCACACCAGCTTTCATTGCTAGATCCATTACTTTTGTTATTTTTGCTGCGTGCTTCTCACCGAGAGAACCACCTCGTGATGTGAAGTCTTGAGAATATGCAAATATTGGTCTGCCATTTACTTTTCCATGACCGGTTATTACACCATCAGATGGAATTTCTACTGTTTGCATTCCAAAATTTGTAGATCGGTGCTTTACGAACATATCGATCTCACGGAATGTACCTTCATCAAAAAAATGATCGAGTCTTTTGCGAGCTGTTAATTTTCCCTTTGCATGTTGTTTCTCAATCCTACTTTTCCCACCCATCTCTTTTATCTTTGCTTCTCTTTTCTTTAAGTTCTCTAATTTTTCGGAAACTTTCATACAATCTCCTAAGTTATGTTTTCTAGTTTTTTTCTTTGGATAAAATTAATATTATGCATTGAGTGTAAAGAGAAATTCTATTTATGATCAGTAATTCGTGGTACAGTAATTCCAGCATTATGAATCAGGTTCACTTTTGCATCTTTACCTTTTAGTATTATGGCTTCATTTACAGCATCTTGCAATGTTGTGAAATTCCTAATGAAAATATTCTCTAACACATCGTTTTCTATCTCACTAACCAACCACAGTTTATTTTTTTGCATGAATGAAACAAACTTAGCGGCTTTATGGTATCCTAATTTATAATTTATTTTTACTTTTTGGAAGACTTCGTCAGGCGTTTTAGATGATGCCATCAGTTCATAAAAAGTATTGCTGCCGATCCCCTCTTTACAACTGGAAACAAGAATAAAAACTCCATTCTCTTTCAGGATAGATTTGCAATTTTCAAGTCCTTTTTGTGATTGATATAAATTTTTATTTAGAGGAGATTGATTTATTGCTATAACAATATCTGCTTTTTCTTTAACTGTGGGAGCAAAAACCTGAATAACTTCATTTGATGCAATTTTATGTGTAGAATGAATATCACCGCTTGTAGCATAAAATACTTTATCGTTTGTATCCAAAACTGTAAGAATGCAGAATGTTTTTGTAGGAACCATTTTGGCAGCCTCGGTCATATCTTCATGAATGGGATTGCCATCTAATTTTAATATTTTTGCTTTATCCAAAAGAGCTAATGAGTGATTTTTTTCTATTGATTCAAAAGCCGACACACCGGGCAGAAAACTTTTTCGTCCTCCAGTAAAACCAGCAAAATAGTGAGGTTCCACAGAACTAATAACTATTACAGCATCAGCTTTTGTTACTTCTGAATTTATCATTACTGGCGTTCCTCTGGAGGTTGAACCTAAATTTGTCATCTCATCATTTTTGGAATCATGACACAAAATTCTATCTTCAAATTCCTTATAATATTTTCCAAAGATTCTATCGTATTCTATTTCTGTTGGGTTTCGATGTGTTCCTAATGCTACAAGAAATTTGATGTTTTTATCTTTAATATGATCATAAATAGCAGAAATAACAATTTGAGTAGGTGTATTTCGAGCACCGTCATTTACAATGATGAGAATGTTTTTTTTATCTTGTAAAAATGTATGTAGATCCGGTGAATCAATTGGATTTATTAATGATTTACGAATCAGTTTTTCCTGATTAAAAACAGCAACTTTCTTGGGCTCAATTATTTCAACCGGATTTTTGGGGATCTCTAAATTGTGTTTAGAACCATCTACATATATTTTATAATTCATAACCTCAACAACTAAAATGCAATGTGGTTGTCAATTAGAAATGGCTGAAATTTAACTAATGTAAGTTATTGTCATAAGAAATAAATCAGTATTGGAACGTAGATGATTCCTAATAACAATGATATTGAAACCAGGCTTGCAGCAAATTCTTTATCAAGTTCTTCTAAAGATGCAAAAATGAGTGTGTTGTAACCAACTGGAGCTCCACAGAAAAGTACAACCAGCGTTCTCATGATGCCTTCGATGTTGAATAGGTAAACAGCGAGTAAACCTAATGCCATTCCAAGCCCTATACGCAATGAAAATACAGTTAGCATTTTGCCAAGATTTGTAACTTTAGGACTAAAGTAAATTCCAAGCGAAAGAATTACGAGAAATATCGTTGGCTTCCCTACGATTTCCAGAAAATTTATCGCTGTTGAGTGTAATTCAAATTTTAATAAATTGTAAGTAATTCCCAGTATCAATCCCCAAATAGGTGGAAGAAGTAGGAACTTTTTAATTTGGATTTTACTGTTTTCTTTATTACCGTATTTAATTGCAAAATAGTAAGCAAATGTGAATATCATCAATGTATTACCAAAATCAAAGATCGTGTAGATCGCCAAACCCTGATTTCCGTATGCTGCTAGAACAAAGGGTAGAGTGAAACCTGTATTCATAATAAGAGTTCCAACTATGAAGGTACCTTGAGTTGCTTTTGGTAAATTAAATTTTTTACTTAATGGGAATGAAACTGAAAATATTATTAAGACTACTGCGATTGCAATAATTGGAAGATAAAAGAATTTCAAAGTTAATATAGCAGTTGAACCGGAAAAAAATGTGAGAGCTGGTAGGGTTACATAGAATACAATTTTAAGAAGTATGTCTGCTGTACTGCTACCAAATAATTTTATCTTCTTTAAAAAATATCCTAGAAAGAATATGATTATTATCGGGATCACCTTACTCCAGAATCCTTCCATGTGCTCTCCTTAATTTTGCTGGATAAGATTTGGTGAGGGATTTGCTGTCAATTGAAAAGGTTAAGAGGAAGAAGTGGATATGTGCCTAAGTAGCTTTGTCTCAGAGTGCAGAGGTTATTCTTTTTCCGATAAATGCATTTTACAAGCCTCTCATGAACTCCGGTCGTACATTTTCAGGGTGTTCAATGCTCTTATTAATAACAGACAG
>CAXCCM010000107.1:0-6214 GCA_963981005.1 uncultured bacterium
GAGTCATCAAGCGGTGTCATTTCTATAGCTATTTTCAGATATTTTTTTGCTTCTTCTTTATCTTTCAATTTCAAAAATGCTTTACCGATCCATAAATAATGACGTACTTCGTCTTCTTTAGCTTCAATTGCTTTTTTGTAGAATTTAACTGACTCTTCAAAACTTGCTTTTGGTGGAGTTTCATAAACTATTTTTGCAACTGTTCTCTCTACCCAGCTTAAGTCAGCAAGCTCATAATGCCATCTACCAAGTAAATGTAAAGAGCCATCATAAGAGGGATCAAGCTCAATTGCTTTTAAACCATACTCCTCCACATCATAAGAGTTAATGATCTTCTGCTTTGTTCCTTCAAGCATACCGATCTTTCCAATTAACGTTGCATACCAATGATTTGCTCTTGCAGAATTTGGGTCGATTAATACAGCTTTTTTTGCAACTTCAAATCCTGGATAAAAATGAGCTTTATGAACTTCTTCATCTTCTGTCTGATCTGCAATATCAAAGTGAACTTGAGCCAATCTCCATAATATTTCAACATCTTCCGGAAATTCAACTAATAGCTCTTCCAATTGTACAAGTTCTGTTTTATACTCACTTGCATCGTGCAGAGCATCTGTTTTTTCTAGTTCAGCAGGTGCTACAGCCATCAAACTTACACTTATCAGCAAAATGATAAAAGTAATAAATTTCATAATCCCTTCCTTTTACGAGTCAGTTTTGCATAAGCAAAACGATCTCAATTCTTATTTTTTAATTAACAATTCCTTTAAGTGCTCAATATATTTTTCGGGTCCGCCATATTGGAATCCGGTTTGAGCAATTGGAGTACCGTCAGGATTCAATAATTGGACTGTTGGATACCCCTTTATACTAAATCTTGTTGCTAAGGCCCTGTTATATGCAACAACTTCTTCTGATTGTTTAATATCTCTTGGAAAATCTATAGTTACCATAACCATATTTTCAGCTACGTAATCTTGGAATGCAGGTTTGGAATAAACTTCTTCTTCAAGTTTCCAACACCATCCACACCAATCGGAACCTGTGAAATGGATAAAAATTGGAATATTTTTTTCTTTAGCTATTTTTTGAGCTTCCTCTAAGTTTGTAAACCAGTTGATTCCGCCTTCTGTCTCCCCTTTTGGATTTTCTGCAATACAAGCAGATATCATGATCAATGTGATCAATGCTGATAAGATGATTACTTTTTTTGTCATATTTTCTCTCCATTTATATAAATTATTGTTTTAAGTTTTGCAGCTTTACGTAACATTTCCGAAACACCACAATATCTGGTTTCAGAAAGTTCAACAGCTTTTTTTATTTTACTTATAGGAAGATCACTCCCTAAAAATTTAAATTCAATAGTGATTGTGTGATATACTTTTGGATGCACATCTGTTGGGTCTCCAGACACATCAATACTAAGTTCATATTCGGTTACTTTCATTTTTCGCAGTATGGAAACAACGTCCATTCCGGTACAACCACCAAGAGCACTTAACATCAAACCCTTGGGTCTGGGTCCTCTATCTTCTCCACCTACTTGCTCACCTGCATCAATTTTAAAATGATGCCCATTTAATTCAACATCAAATGACATCTTATCTAACAATTTAACAGTTGATCTTTGTTTCATGTTTATGCTTCCTTTTCATCTAGCGCTTCATGATATGCATCAACATAAAGCTTAATATTGCTGTAGATTTCTTCAACTTTGTTTTTAGGAAGCTTATTAATAATATCTTCCTGCATATTTAGAAAATCTAAAATCGTGTTCTCAATTGTAACCTTTCCTTTTGGAGTTATCTCTCCTAACCAACTGCGGCGGTCTATCTTCGATGGATATCTTTTCATCAATTTCTTATCAACCAGTGTATCAACAATTCTTGTAACTCTACTATGTGAAACTTTTAATTCATCAGATAGTACATTCATACAAGTAGGTTCTTCAATATGATTTAAATAGTTTAACAGGTCGCATTCCATCCTTCCAAGCTGAAGGCATTGACGTCTAATTCTTTCCTTTTTTGAACAAAGTTTATAAAGCATACCACTTAAATCTGAGTACTTTTGAATAATACTTTTCATAATTCCCCCATTTCTTTTGCTACTCTTACATTATTATTATTCAATAAATTACTTCAAATATCCATTTAAGCAACAAAATATTTCATATTATCAAATTTTTAAAGCAAATAAAAGTTAAGTGAGTTTCTGGCAAGTATTATTAATTTAGTTCAGAAATAATTTTAGTAATAATTTTTTGTGGTGTTATACCCTCAGCTTCTGCTGCAAATGAAATTATAATTCTATGTTGAAGAACGCTTTGTGCAACATTTATCACATCATCTACAGACGGGGTTAGCCTACCCTGTAAAACAGCTCTACTTCTTGCAGCATACACAAGATATTGGCTCGCTCTTGGTCCTGCTCCCCAACTTACCCATTTTTTTATGTAATCCGGTGCATCTTCATATTGCGCTCTGGTTGTACGAGCAAGCTTTACAGCAAATTCTAATACATGTTCACTTACAGGTACTTCCTTAACTGCATTTTGAATATGAGTGATCTCTTCTGCTCCAATAACAGATGTTACAGAATTTAATGAAGCAAATGCATCATTTTTTACAATATTTTTTTCTTCTTCATAAGAAGGATAATCGATATTCAGATAGAACATAAATCTGTCTAGTTGAGCTTCCGGAAGAAGATAAGTTCCTTCCTGTTCAATAGGATTTTGAGTTGCCAAAACCAAAAATGGTCTATCAAGATCAAAAGTTTTATTCCCAGCAGTAACCTGATATTCCTGCATTGCTTGCAGAAGAGCAGCTTGTGTTTTAGGAGGTGTTCTATTAATCTCATCCGCCAAAATAATATTTGCAAATATTGGTCCTTTTATGTATTCAAAATATCTTTTTCCATCAGCTTTATTTTCTGCTAGAATGTCTGTGCCTGTTATATCGGAAGGCATAAGATCCGGTGTAAATTGGATCCTACTAAATTTCATACTTAAAACTTTTGCCATTGTAGATATCATTAATGTTTTCGCTAAGCCGGGTACTCCTTCTAAAAGACAATGTCCATTAGAGATCAAGGCAATTAACATCTGCTCAACAATTTTATCCTGACCTACAATTACTTTACCAATTTCTTGTGTTATTTTCTCTTTAATTTCGGGAAGTTTTTCTAGTATTTCAATATTCTTTTCCATATTAATCCTTTCCATTATTATTCTGTAAAAGTTGGCTTAAATTTATCTTGAGTGCAACTAACGAGATTATCCCAACTGCAAAGATCCAAATAGAAGTGAGCAGATGCGAGAATGTGACAGCTGCGCTTGTAAGGTTTTCATTAACTCCCAATGCAAATGAGAAGATAAGAACCCACATAAACTGGTTTGAACCGATCTGTGCAGGAGGTGTTGGAAGTATATAAGTGAGATTCATCAGTGTGTATCCAAATAGTATTTTAAGATATGAAACTTCTGCGCCAAAAGATCTGAAAAGAGCATAAATATAAATTGCTTCAGATAGAACTGCGAGCAATGTAAGGAAATACACAAGAATATTCTCTGTAATTCTACCATGCATTATCTCCATTCCATCCACAAAATTAATAAAGAAATCCTCAAATTTCTTTCTAAATTTTACTGGTAGCAGTTTTAAGAAAAAATTTAACATTGCTATAGCTTTGCTTTTATGATTTACTGCAAAAAAGAGAAAAGCTAAAAATATGAGAAAAATAAGGAATAGAAGACTGATTACAATATAAAGTGCTGAATTTAGTTTAACAGATACAAGTGGAATAAGTATCATTATGAATATTATTGGGAATAAGTCTGTAATTTTATCTATAAATATTGAAGGAAGACTTTCAGCAATTTTCACATTCTTCTTAGATTTAAGAATTACTGATTTTGCTATTTCCCCTGCTCTAATCGGAATAATATAATTAATTAACATTCCAGACATAAAGATGGATAGACTTTCCCAAACACCCATTTTGTATATTGGTTTTAAAATTATTCTCCAGCGTAAGCTTCTTAAAAAATAGGCTAATAGATAGAAAGATGAGAAGATAAGAACCATTTTAAGATCAAATTCATGAAAATAACTAATGAATTCTTGCCAGTCTACAATCCTTATCCATGTAATTAAAAAAACAGCACCCAGTGCTATACCTACCAACCAATTAAGTGTATTCTTTTTCATCAATTCTTAACCTGCTTAGTTGGAATAAAGAGGAAATATTTATGATGAGCCCAAAACGCTTTCATAAGTTTTGGTGCTCTCCTTTCAAACCAGAAATGGTCCATCATTTTATTTGGAAAGTCAGCATCTTTTCCGCTATAATGATCCATAATAGTCATTGGAATATGCTCTCTCTTTTTCATTATCCAGCCTAATCCGAATATCTTCAGGAATTTATCCTTCGGCATTCCAATATCCGGCCAAGGTGGGCAATCGATATAATTACTATCGATCAACATCCAACCATTTTTCTTCATTTCTCTTTTAATATTCTTAGGTAATATATTATCTTCTTTCAAGTGTTTTTTCAACTCTTTAAATCCAAGAATCTTTTGAGAGATATAACCCATTCCGCTTCTGTTGGGAACACTAAGTAATATAGCTTTTGATGTAACTCTTGAAAGCTCTTTAAGAAATTCAGAGAGATCTTCTACAAACCAGAGTGCCGAGAAATTCCAACTAAGATCAAATGAGTTTCCTGCAAAAGGTAGTGATTGGAATTGCTTTGAAAATTCAATTTTAAGTTGAAGATCCAAGTCATCCCATATTTTTTTTATTAAGGTAATTCGAGACTCATCATTATCTAAAAGAGTTAATTGCTTCCCATCTTTAGCTAAATTTACACTATTAATTCCGGATAATCCGGTAAAGCCAAAACTGGGAGCTTCTAGAACTGTTGAAATATTAAAATGCTTACAAATTTGTTCTAATTTATTATTTAAAATTACTCTTTCGTAAGAAGAGCCAAGACCTTCATCGGTGTTTGTGAAATATCTTTTCCAGTTTTTTAATATCGGAATTGCCATCTATTCACCTGCTCTATTTTGAATTTAGGTCTTTGTACCAATCTGTAACGATCTTAAAACTTGGGATTGTATCCGTTTCCTTCAAACCTAAATCAGCATAACTGCTTTCAATATCGAAATACCAATGTCTGGATATCAACTGAAAACGAGCAATCCAGAGCTCACTTTTAAAATACTTTGCTAACCTCTCTCCATTTTTGAAATATTTAATATCAATGTTTTTTTTCGAAGAATATGGTTTTGCTTTTAACTCATTATTTATATATTCTGAAAGTTTGTGTAATTCTACAGGATGGCTATCTGCCACGTTATAACAAACACCCGATTGATAATCAATTTCAACTAATTTCATAAATGCTTGAGTAATAACATTAATATTTGCCAGATGAATTATTACATCTTGATCTGGAAGAAACAGAAGCTTCTTATCAATTAACTTTGTGAGTGTAAATGGGAAACCGTAATCATCTAACCCATAAGTAATTGATGGTCTTATGATTGCTGCTTTTAACCCATAGAGAACGTACTTTTGTATTATTGATTCTGCTCTTATTTTTGTGAAATGATAATAATTATCTTCTTGTCTTTTTGTAGAATTATTGGCAGGTTGTTCAAGGGGAATTGCACCAAACACACCAACAGAGGAGCAGAAAATAAACTTTGAATCATTGTCTCTTGCATTTATTACAAGCTGTTCAGTTGCATTTACATTTGCATCAAAATAATCTGAATTACTAAATTTACGCCCACCACGAACAGCTCCTATATGAACTATTATTTCGAAAGTATTTTCATCAAGATACTCTTTTAATGTAGGAATATCCGTAAGATCTATCTCGGCAAAATCAACCTTATCAACAAATTCTTCAATGCGCTCAAGTTTGGTTCCGGGACGAATTATTGCGGTAATACTGTCATAACTTTGTGCCAATTGTCTTAGCACATTTCGTCCGATAAATCCACTTATTCCGGTTATTAAAATTTTACTGCTCATTATCTATTTAGGATCTTTTTTAAAAATCCACTCTTCTCTACTGGTTGTTTTTCTAAATAAAAATATTTTATTTTTTCATCATTTAACATTTTCTCAGGATTTTTTTGTGATAGGAGATTTGCTGTGTAATCATCAATATTATCACGAATTGCCTCTAAAGC
>CAXCCM010000108.1:0-6195 GCA_963981005.1 uncultured bacterium
TGTGTGCCCTTTTGGGTCAATTATGAATGAAGTGTATACTTCCAAAAAATCTATTTGCGATCTATGTGATTTTGATGATAGTACAGAATCTTTAAAATGTATGGAAACAGCTCCTGAAGGTGCGATTATAATTGTCGATATTGATGAAAATAAAGAAGATAATGTCCATAAATTAAATGATAATATCCTGGTTAAAGAGTTTATCTGGGATAAATTAATGAAGAACGAATAAAGGGTAAAAATGGGAAAAGAAATATTTTATTTTTTAATTTTTCCGGGTCTATTATTCTCCGGTATTGTTGGTGGTTTTCTTTCCTGGTTCGATAGAAAGATCACTGCAAGAGTCCAGTTCCGTCAAGGTCCACCACTTCTTCAGCCACTTTATGATTTTATCAAACTATTAACTAAAGAAACCTTGATCCCAAAGAATGGTTCTCAATTCACATTTCTTATTGCTCCGGTTCTAGCACTTTTTGGAGCTGTAATTTCAGCAGTGTTCATCCTTCTTCCATTATTTGGAATTAAAACCGGATTTGTGGGTGACCTGATAGTTATCATCTACCTGCTGAACATTCCTTCACTAAGCTTTATGATAGGTGCCTTAGCATCTGGGAATCCATTGGCTGCAGTTGGCGCATCACGTGAAATGAAGCTGATATTGAGTTACGAAGTTCCTTTCTTGCTCGTGTTGATCTCGATCATTTTAAAATCAGGAATGAGTATAAAGCTATCTGAGATCATTGCGTTCCAAGCTGCAAACGGTGCTTTTATTGGAAATATCTCGGGAGTTATAGGTTTCATTGTTGCATTGATGTGTATTCAGGCAAAACTCGGATTAGTACCTTTTGATATGGCTGAAGGAGAAGGTGAGATCTGCGATGGTATCACGATTGAATTCTCTGGGACAACCTACGCACTTGTAAATTTAGCAAAATACATAATGCTGTTTGTTCTTCCTGCACTGGTTGTGGGTCTGTTTTTTGCCGGAATGAATTTTGAAGGAATCAACATTCTTTGGTCAGTACTCAAAGTAGTTTTAGTTGTATTATTAGTAACTTTAGTTAGAAATACAAATCCACGTGTAAGGATTGATCAGGCAATGCGATTCTTCTGGATTTGGATGAATCTACTGGCAATTGTCAGTATAATATTAGCGATCTTCGGATTATAGGAGAATACATTGGGCTTTAAAGAAAAATGCTTTAAAAAATCTTTATGGGTTTTCCATATGAGTGTTGGTTCCTGCAATAATTGTGATATTGAAATATTGGATTGCTTAACACCAAAATTTGATATTGAAAGATTTGGGATGAAATTAGTGGGAAGTATACGACATGCAGATGTTTTATTAGTAACCGGAATAGTTACCAGAAAGTTGCTTCCACGCATTAAAGAAGTTTATGACCAAGCTCCTAAACCAATTGTTGTAATAGCTATTGGAACTTGCGCCTGTACAGGCGGAATGTTTAAAGATTGTTATACTTTTAAAGGACCACTCGATCAAGTTATTCCAGTTAATGCTTATGTCCCGGGTTGCCCTCCGAAACCAGAAGCAATGCTTGCTGGTGTTGTGAAATTATTAAATAAATAAGGATAGATTTGTATGGATATTGAAAAGTACATAGAAGATATCAAAGTAAAATTTCCAAAGATCATCGATGCTGAAGTTGTGAATACAAAAAGATTGATGATCTACATTCCAAAAACCAGTTTATTGGAAGTTGCAAAATATATCTTCAAGGATCTAGGTTACAGATACATCATCGTAACTGCGATGGATTCCAAAGAAGGATTTGAAATAATTTATCATTTCTCTGATGATAGCACTGGCTGGATAGTAAATCTTAACGTAATGTTAGATAGAGACAATCCTAAAATTGAATCTTTAACGCCTGTTGTTTATGGTGCAGAATGGATTGAAAGAGAGATTATGGATCTATTGGGAATTACATTTCTTAATCATCCAAAACCGGAAAGATTCCTTTTTGCAGAAGATTGGCCGGAAGGAAAATATCCTCTCAGAAGAGATTATGTAGAGGAGGAAAAATAGATGGGTAAGAAAACTTTAGTCCCAATTGGCCCTTATCATCCACTGTTAGAAGAACCCGAATTTTTCAAACTCTATTGTGATGGAGAGATCGTAAAAGAAGTAATCTGGGAAACAGGCTACAACCATCGGGGAATTGAGAAATTATGCCAGTCAAAAACATTCGAACAGGTTTTCTATGTAGTTGAACGAATTTGCGGTATCTGTTCCACTTCTCATCCATTTGCCTATGCAAATGCTGTGGAGAGCATACCGGGAGTTGAAATTCCTGAAAGAGCAAAATATATAAGATCTATCGTGGGGGAATTAGAACGAATTCATAGTCATCTTTTATGGGTAGGACTTGCCGGACATTTCCTCGGTTATAATACTGTTTTTATGTGGGCTTGGAAGTATCGTGAACCAGTTCTGGATATGTTTGAGATCATTACTGGAAACAGGAACAATTATGCAATGTTCACAATTGGTGGAGTAAGAAGAGATATAAGTCCTGAACAAGCAACTCAACTACTTAATGTTTTGGACGATGTTAAAATTAAAACTGATCTATTGGTTGGTGCTGTTATGGATGATCCTGTTATTCATGCTCGCCTTAAAGGTGTGGGTATTCTTACTGCAGAAGACATTCACGATTTTGGAGCTGTGGGTCCAACTGCTAGGGCTTCCGGTGTTGATATTGATGTTCGAAGGGATGACCCATATGCAGCTTACGATATGATTGATTGGAAAGTAATAACTGCAGTTGGGGGAGATGTCTTTGCTAAAGCTGAAGTCCGTCTTCTAGAAATGTACGAATCTATAACCATAATAAAACAATGTTTGGAAGCTCTTAAAAAAACAGAAGCTGGAGATATAAAAGTAAAGGTGAAAGAAATTCCTCCAGGAATTGGAATTGGACATGCAGAAGCTCCTCGCGGCGAGGTCTTCCATTTTGTGAAATCAGATGGAGGAAACTCTCCTGTAAGACATAAAATTCGAGCACCGAGTTATACATGCATTCCAACTTTCCGTAAATCTTGTGTGGGAGGAACAATTTCTGATGCTGCTATTGCAACAGCTGCTGTAGATCCTTGCTATTGCTGCACCGAAAGAATGTCACACGTTTATAATTATAATACTGGAAAACATATAATGAGTGCAGCGGAATTGATAAAACTTTCCCAAGAAAAAACAAAAATTCTAAAAGCTAAATTAAAGGTATAAAATTATGATTAATTTGCAATATCTTATATTTTTACCAATTGGAATAGGAATTGTTCTTTTTATTATTCCGGAATCATTAAAGCGAATAAAGGGCTTGTTTAATTTAATTATTTCAAGTGTAACTCTTTATTTCTCTTTTATAATATTCAAAATGAATTCCGGTCTAATAAATATGGAATGCTTCAAATTCCCAAGTATTTCTAAATATCTAATTTTTAATGTTGATCCATTAAGCAAATTAATAGCATTGTTTATAGGGATTTTCGGTTTTCTTTTTGCACTTTACTCTTTAGCTTATATCACAAAAGAAAAAGCTATAAAAGGTTATTATTCCTATTATCTTATCACTTTAGGTTCAGCGTTTGGTGCGATCTTTGCTGACAACTTGATAATTTTTATTTTCTTCTGGGGTATATTGGGTCTCACACTTTATAAATTAATAAAGGGTTATGATGATGAAAGCACTTCTGCGGCAAAGAAGACGTTTATCCTTATCGGTGCATCCGACTCAATTCTAATTTTAGGGATTGGAATTTTGTGGCAACTCACAGGATCTTTCAATATGTCTGAGATCAATATTGCAACTACAGGATTATTGGGAATAATCGCATTCTTAAGTTTATTAGTAGGAAGTTTTACCAAAGCTGGAGCAATGCCGTTTCATAGTTGGGTACCGGATTATGTAAAGAAAGCACCTGCATCTTCTTCTGCATTCTTGCCTGCATCGTTAGATAAATTATTGGGAATTTACTTCTTCGTAAGAATTTGTAGAGATATTTTTCAACTCACTGATTGGGCAACATTGATGCTTTTAATTATTGGTGCAGTCACAATTATCGGTGCTGTGATGATGGCACTTGTTCAGCATAACTACAAAAAACTTCTTGGATATCACGCTGTTTCACAAGTTGGATATATGATAATCGGTATAGCTTTAGGGACACCACTCGGCATTGCTGCCGGACTGTTCCATATGGTTAATCATGCTCTATACAAAAGTGGATTATTCTTAACAGCCGGAAGTGTGGAAAAACAAACTGGAAAAGATAATTTAGATGAACTTGGAGGGTTATCAAAGCTAATGCCGATAACTTTTTTCACAGCATTGGTTTGCGCTTTTTCAATTTCAGGAATTCCACCCTTCAATGGTTTCTTTTCTAAATGGATGATCTATCAGGGAATTATTGATTTTGGTAATGGAACAGGACTCGCAAATAAATTGTGGATGGTTTGGCTTACATTAGCTGTTTTTGGATCTGCACTTACTTTGGCAAGTTTCATCAAACTCATTACAGGCTTGTATCTTGGCAGAAGAAGAAAAGAATTTGAAAAAGTTAAAGAAGTAAGTTTCTTAATGTGGTTACCGCAAATTATTATTGCGATTGTTTGCATTGGATTTGGTATATTTGCTGCAAAATTAATTATTCCAAATCTAATAGAGCCTGCAAGTGGGAATTTTAATTATTCTGGTATTTGGCAATCGCAAAGTGTTTCTATTCTTATACTTGTTTCTGTAGTTGTGGGCTTCCTAATTTATTTATATGGGAATATGAAGAGTCACCGTGTTTCAGATAGTTTTATTGGAGGTGAAAAACTTCAAGAAGAAACAAATTTCTCACCTTTGGATTTTTATCAAACAATCAAGAACTTCAAATTCCTAAACTTTTTTTATAGAAAAGCAGAAAAAAAATGGTTCGATATTTATGATGTTTTCAAGAGAATTATATTGTGGTTCAACAAAATATTCAGTGATGCACATAACGGATTTCTACCCAGATATGTATTTTGGTACATCGCTGGATTACTCATTTTATTGATAATTCTAATATTTTAGAGGGATAATATATGGAACTATATTTAATTATCATCCTAGTTTTAATGATCTTAGGTTCGATCTATTCGTTAAACGCAACAGATCTGCTTTCGGCTGTGATCTCTTATGGGGTCGTCGGATTTGGAGTGGTTATTGCCTTCTTACTTTTGCAAGCTCCCGATCTGGCCATTGTTCCCGTAGTTGTGGAAGTAGTAACCTTGATCATAATGATTGCTGCCATCAAGATAACTGAGAGGAAAACTAAGAAAATAGAATTTACTCCCAAAATTGTAACCTATTATGTCATTACAATAATGGCCGCTCTCATCTTCGTGATAGTTTTTGAGAAAGCTACTGGATGTCTCAGTCAATTTGGAGCAGATAATATGCGAATGTCTAAACACTAT
This sequence comes from uncultured bacterium, assembly GCA_963981005.1. Taxonomy (GTDB): domain Bacteria; phylum Cloacimonadota; class Cloacimonadia; order Cloacimonadales; family TCS61; genus Tenebribacter. Next base: position 5,471 of record CAXCCM010000108.1, read on the forward strand.
ATCGATGGTGTAATGAATGTGAAAAGTGCTAATCTTGTAACAGGAGTTATCTTTGATTTCAGAGCTTATGATACACTGGGAGAAGCAACTGTATTATTTACTGCAGTTGTAGGTGTTCTCACAATTCTCAGATTGAAAGGGAAGAAGGAAAAGTAATTATGAAAGGTATGACAATAATAGTAAAAAAGATCAGCCAGATCATCTGTCCTGTGATATTTATATTTGGTTTATACATAATTGTGCATGGTCATCTTTCACCCGGAGGTGGATTTTCCGGTGGTGTGATCTTAGCAGGAGCTTTTATTTTACAGATACTATCAAAGGGTAAGAATCTTCCTAACTTATATAAAGAAGAGCATGGATTAGAGTTTTTGGAAAGTACTGCTATCTTTGGATTCCTAATACTTGCCTGCGTGGGTCTCCTCATCTCGGGAGGATATGTTTTTTTTGAAAATTTTCTGGATAGAGGAACACTGGGACATCTAATCAGTGCCGGTTTTATTCCAATCCAGAATATAATTGTGGGAGCCGAAGTTTGTGCAGCTGTTTCGATAATATTTATAGCTTTGCTGGCTTATAAAGATGAAACAGATGAGGTAAAAAAATGATAATATACATACTGTGTCTTTTACTTTTTCTTGTTGGACTTTATGGTGTGATCGCCAAAAGAAACCTGATAAAGATAATTATCGGTATTGCTATTATGGAATGCAGTATTAATCTAT
>CAXCCM010000109.1:0-6184 GCA_963981005.1 uncultured bacterium
ATAAAAACCCCGACCAAGAACGCACTTCCAATGTATATTAAGTTCATTACTAACCTCACTTTTGATCTATTATTTTACCCGCAATACCGTGTACCATGTACTTCTGGAACCTTGGAACAAGGTGGACGTCTACCGTTTTTTGCTTTGCATCTCCAGATCTTGTCTGGTTCATGTGCCACAAAGGGCCTGACTTCCTATTCATAATTGGTTCTGAATAATCGATAATATCACGAATACCGCAGGCAATTATTTTTCACTAATTTCTATATTATCCAGCAGATTGTTTATCTGCTCTAATTTTTCTGATAAATTTTTATAATCATCATTTTCAGAAATATACTTCTCTGTCATTGATATTGCATAAAGAACTAATAATTTATTTTGATCAACTGTATTAAACCTTTCATTTAATTTTTCCAACTGGTTTTCTACATATTCAGCTGTCTTTCTTAATTTTTCTGGTTCATCACTTCTAAAATAATATGTTCTACCTAAAATCTTAATTTCAATGGATTTCATTGATCTTTATAAATCATCTAACTGATTAAAAATACTATCAATTTTAGTTGAAGCCTCTTTCATTTTACTGTTGTACTTATCTAATTGTTCACGAAGATTTCTGTTCTCACTTTTAAGAAATTCAATCTCTTCTATTTGCTTATTCTCAGATTCAATCAGTCGTAATAATTTCTCTTCATTTTCATTTTTAAAATCACTAAGAGAAACATTCTTCTGCTGTAATTCAGAGTTAGCAACAACAGCATCAGCATATTTACTTTTTATTTCAGTATAACTATTTATTAGTTTTTGTATTTTTTCATCCAGACTAAGAACTGATCTCTCTTCCATGTTTACCTCATCTCAGCATTGTATGAATTTTTTAAAGCCTTAATAACCTTTTTTAGAATATTATTAATATACTCATCCGTCAAGGTTTTTGTATTTGAACTGAACACAAGACTAAATGTTAAACTATGAAAACCATCTTTAATATTTTTCCCTGCAAATTCATCGAAAAGTACAACTCTAGAAATCACATTTTTCCCAACTTTTCTAATCGTTTCAATTATGTCTGTATATTTATGTTCTTTGCTTATAACAAAAGAGACATCTCGCAAAATTGGTGGGAATTTTGGAATAGTTTCAAACACATGATCTTGGAAAAGATCCATTGCAAAAATTTCTTCTATATCAATATCAAATGCAAAAATAGGAAGATCAATATCAAATTTAACAGCAATTTTAGGATCGATTTTACCCAAGCTAGCAATATATTTCCCATCTATCTTTACATCAGCACCCATTCCCGGTTGATAAAAAGATTCTTCAGATACTTGATATTCACAGTTTTCTAATTTCAATTCAGCTAAAACATCTTCTACAATACCTTTTACATCATAAAAATCTATCAGTTTAGGGTTATCTTTCCAATAAACTGGATCAAGTTCTCCACAAAGAAGTCCGCTTAGATGCAATCTCTCAGTCGCAAGTTTTTCATCCTTCTTTGTAAAAACTTTTTTCAATTCGAAAATTCTGAAATTCTTCTGACTATGATTTATATTGTGTAATGCATTCTTTAATAAACTTGGTAACAACATAGAACGCATAATGGAGAAACTTTCTCCTAATGGATTCTTAAGTGCTGCAAAATTTCTACGTTTATCATCTTCATCTACATTAAGTTTATCTAAATCTTTTGGATCACCAAAATTCCAATTAACAACTTCAGAAAATCCATAATTAACAAGAGCATCTTCTACTTTCCTACGTGCATAAAAAACCGGTTTGTTCATAATATTCTGTGATCTTAAAAATGTAGGAACATTATTGTAGCCATTAAGTCTGATCACTTCTTCAATTAGATCAATCTCTCTTGTGAGGTCTTTTCTGTAATATGGAATCTCAAATTCTAAATTATCTTCCAGTTCATTAATAATATTTAATCCGAGAGCTGAAAGGTAACTTATTATTTGTTCTGAAGATATCTCAATAGCAAGTATTTTTTTTACTCTAGTTGGACGAATAGATACTTTTCTTAAATTTTTCTTATTGGGAAATGAATCAAGTTTTCCTTCTAAAAGTTCACCACCAGCTATTTTCAAGATCAATTCACAAGCTCTAATGCTTGCTAGTTCAGCAGCTTTATCTGTGATATCTCGCTCAAAACGATAAGAAGAATCAGTTGATATTTTCATGCGTCCTGCTGTTTTACGAATGGAAGAATACAAGAAATTTGCAGATTCTATCACAATATTTTTCGTTGCGGAAGTAATGTGTGAATTCTCACCTCCAATAACACCAGCAAGTGCAATTGCTCGCTGTTCATCGGCAATCACAATATCGTTTTCTTTTAGTTTATAAGTTATTTCATCTAAAGCTGGAAATTCTTCGTTTTCCTTAGCCTTACGAACAATTATTTTCTTTCCATTAATTAATGAGTAGTCAAAGGCATGAAGCGGATGACCAAATTCCATCATAACAAAATTCGTAATATCCACAATATTATTAATAGGTCGCAATCCAACTGATATCAATCTCTTTTTCAACCAATCAGGTGATTCTTTAACTTCAACATTCTTAATCATTCTTGCTGTATATCTAGTACAGAATTCAGGAACTTTATTTTCTAAAGAAAGATTGCTTTCTATTTGTTCATTGCTTGTGATAAGTTTACTCTCTGGTAAAGTGAGTGGAAGTTTTAATAGAGCAGATAGATCTCTTGCAACACCAATAATTCCAAGCAGATCTGGTCTATTTGGAGTTATCTCAACATCATAACAAGTGTCTTCAATTCCAAGATAGGAAGCTAAATCTGTTCCTAATGGAGCATCCTCAGGTAGGATCATAATGCCATCGTGATCTGCTGAAATACCAAGTTCACTTTCTGAACAAAGCATTCCAAAAGAGATTTCACCACGAAGTTTAGCTTTTTTGATCTTGAAGTCCTGGATATTGGTTCCAATTCCTGCAAAAGCTACTTTAATATCCTTCTTGCAATTTGGAGCACCGCAGATAACCTGTAAAGTTTCAGATCCATCATCCACCATGCAAACAGAAAGTTTTTCAGCATTTGGATGTTGCTCATATTTCACAACTTTTGCAATTTTGATCTGCTTTAAATCTTTTCCAAGTTGTTCAATTGCTTCAACCTCGATTCCTGCAAAAGTCATTCTATCTTTTAATTCTTCCGGAGAAAGCTTAAGATCAATATAATTCTTTAACCAATTGTAACTTATTTTCATTATTATAACCTAATAATTTATACGAATTTAACTAAATTGCTTAAGAAAACGAACATCATTTTCAAAGAGCAATCTCATATCTGGAATTTTATATTTTAACATTGCAATACGATCCATTCCTAAACCGAATGCATATCCAGTGTATTTTTCTGAATCTATCCCAAGTTTTTCTAAAACATTTGGATCTACCATTCCAGCTCCACCCATTTCTAACCAACCACTTCCTTTACAAAGGTTGCAGCCATCACCATAACATTTAACACAAACGATATCTATCTCTGCGCTTGGTTCTGTGAAAGGGAAAAAATGAGGTCTGATCCGTGATTCGATCTTATCTCCGAACATTTCTTTTACAAAAATATTCAGCATATCTCTAAGATCTGTAAAGGTAACTCCTTCATCAACTAGAAGCGCTTCAACCTGATGAAACATAGGAGAATGCGAAGCATCATTTTCATTCCTATAACAGCTCCCCGGTGAAATTATTTTTATGGGAAGTGGATGATTTTCCATAGTGCGTATTTGTACTGTAGAAGTCTGAGTTCTAAGAAGAACATCATCATCTAAATAAAACGTATCGGAAAGCTCTCTTGCTGGATGATCTTGAGGTGTATTTAAAGCATCAAAATTATGATATTCATCCTCAACATCAGGTCCTTCAGCTACTTCAAATCCCATTGACATAAAAATATTCTCGATCTCACGCCAAACTTTTGTGATCGGATGTAAACTTCCTTTAGCTCTTTTACGTCCTGGCATCGAAAGATCAATAGATTCTGATTTTAATGTTGTTTCATAATCAAGTTCTTTTATTTTTTCTTCCTGATCAGCTATTAACTGTGAGATCTGATTTTTAGCAATATTAAGAGTTTGTCCAAATGCTGGTCTTTCCTCTTTAGATAATGATCCTATCTTTTGCATGAAACTATTCAAAATACTTTTCTTTCCGACATATTTAGATTTTAACTGCATTAGATCATGCATAGATCTTGCGTCATTAATTTCTGCTTTTGCAGAAATTACAACTTTATTTAGTTCTTCCTTCACTCTAGTGCCTTATTTAATTTGATCCTTTGCTATCTGGCAAAGTTTTGCAAATGCTTCCATATCGGTATAGGCAAGATGTGCAAGTACTTTTCTATCGATTTCAACTTCAGCTTTCTTTAAACCATTTATTAATTTGCTATAAGTTAATTCATTCATTCTAGCTGCTGCGTTAATTCTTGTGATCCACAATTGTCTGAATACACGTTTTTTTGTTTTTCTATCACGGTAAGCGTATTGCCAACCTTTTTCTACTGCTTGACGTGCAGTTCTGTACAATTTACTTCTTCCACCTACATAACCTTTGGCGGCTTTTAAATATTTCTTTCTTCTATTTTTTGCTGCTACATTATTTGTTGAACGTGGCATATTATTCTCCTTCCTTTTTTAGATACCCAGCATTTTTTTCATTCTTGCTGTATCACTCGCATCTACCAGACCAGATTGTCTTAGATTTCTTTTTCTTTTAGATGATTTTTTTGTAAGGATGTGACCTGCATAAGCATGCGATCTTTTAAGTTTTCCCTTACCGGTAACCTTAAATCTCTTTGCTACCGCTCTTCGTGTTTTTAGTTTAGGCATTTCTCCTCCTGAAATTACTCTTCTATATCTTCATATTCTTCTAATAAGCTATCAATTTCCTTTTTAGGTGCAATTATCGTAAAGACTGTTCTACCTTCATTCTTTGGTCTTACTTCAACATCAACAAGAGGTTTTAATTCTTCCAATATTCTCTCAAGTAACTTAAAGCCAATATCTCGGTGAGCAAGTTGTCTTCCTCGAAAGCGCACAGTAAGTTTAACCTTGTTATGTTGGCTCAAGAATTTCATGGCATGAACTTTTTTAAACTTGTAATCATGATCTTCAGTATTAGGACCGAATTTTACTTCCTTAGTTTGTACAATATGCTGATTTTTTCTTGCTTCTCGTAATTTACGTTCCTTTTTATAGTAGTAAGTACTAAAATCTAGTATTTTACATACTGGTGGTTTTGCATTTGGTGATATTTCCACAAGATCAAGTCCTGCTCTTTCAGCCTCTTGTAATGCTTTTGAAATTGGAACAACTCCGACCTGTTTTCCTGTTTCTGAGATCAGCCTTACAGATGGAACTCTGATCTGCTGATTAATTCTTTCTTTTGGTGCTGTAGGCTTTGTTTTAGCCTTTCCTCTTCTAATGCGAATAGAAATAAGAACCTCCTTGTTCTCTTTTTAATAAAAAAAAAGGGTGGATTTCAAAATCCACCCGCCATTACACATTTATATATAATTTCGCACTTTTCTCATCTTGACCCTACAAGTATCCTAAGCAGTTTAGGAACCGTAAGGTAGAAGCGGGTAGCTTCTTTTTTATTAACAAGATACAAAGAATTTTTCATTTGTTAACGAGTCAAGTTTTTTATTCTAAGTAGACGTATATTAGATTCACACATAAATTTGATAGCAAATGAAGAAGCTGTATCCTCAAATCACATAAATGACACCCTTGTCGTATTAGCGTCAATAATGTCATTATTCATCATCAGGAAGTATATTGAATTTAATTCTACGAAAGTTGCGCTGCTTCTTTAACCCTCAGTATTATATAAAGATACGTATTAGTGATTAACAATAACTGATTATTGGCATAAATAATGCAAATATATGAAGATATTATTATAATATTAATTTAATTTTTATATTAAAATTTATAATATAATAAAAAAACACTTGTCAATTTGTAAGTGTTATTAATGTTAATGTTTCGAAATTTATGTATTGTTCATTAAGAAGGGGAGGGGAAATGAAAAAACAATCTATTTTTACAATTTTTGTTGTTGTTTCTATATTATCTGCATTCAGTATTTTCAGTATGACGGGCAGATTAAGCAATGAGCAGACCTTAACAAATCAACAAAT
>CAXCCM010000110.1:0-6162 GCA_963981005.1 uncultured bacterium
AAATAGAAAGATTAACAATAAGTAGAGTATTCAAATATTCGAAATAAAGTGAATTAGAAAGAATCACATTTCTAAATTGACTCATTGGGAATGTTGTCTAAAGTCCATATCATCTTGAGCAAGATAGAAGGATGATTTTAGGAGTAAACATGAAGAAGCTTTTTGTTCCAATATTACTGATGATCATTATTGTGGGATGTTCTACAGAAGGTGATATAAAATTAATAAATCGCACAGACCACAGCTTATATTTCACAATAAAGGGAAACGATTATATTTTGGAAGGCTCTGAAACTAACGACCCGAGCAAGACAGTAAGCGTAGATACCGGAAAGAAATTTATATTCTATGATGAAGGAGCTGTTAAGGTGGATATGCATTTGGAAGGTGAAACATTCATGATGCAGGACGCCACTGTTGGAGGACAGCCTATCGGGGTATATTTTACCGAAACTACTTTGCAGGTTAACCCCTCAGAAACACTAAAAATATATTGCGATCCAACCCATGCTGGAGCTAAACTTGTAAATAATTCTACAGAAGATGTTACAGGTCTTGCTTACCATACAGCAACTTCCAATACACTTATTCCTATGATAGATTTACCAATTGTAATAGGTGATTCTACATGGTGCAGACTAAAGGCATCAACCGATTATGAAGCGATCTCATATTCATTCGTTATAGAATTTGTAAATGGATATGTAGATAGTACAAGCTATGTTAATATTGATGACCTTGTGGCTGATGAACAATTTAGAATTGAAATAGAATAATCTTGAAAATGCAAAGCAAGAAGTAAACTTGAAAGAAGCATTTTCAAGGATATTCTTATTAACTGTGATAATTAGCGAAACTTTTATTAAACTCCAATAATATAAATTTATTAATAATCCTAATCATTATAATAAATACTTTGACACAACAATTTTCATTTTTGATTCTGACAAATGAACTTAGTTGTTCAGCTTGATATATCATCTAAAACAGAAACACAGATTGCATACACGAAGAAGTATACATTAATAAATCATGTAACCACATGTGGATAATAAGAAGAGGATTGGCGTTGTATTAACCGCACGCTTCAGCGTGTGGGAAGAGAACAGAAGGGTTTTTATCAACCGCACACTTTAGTGTGTGGGAGCTTGTATTAACCGTACACTTTAGTGTACGGGACAGACATGAGGTACTCTTATAAACCGCACACTTTAGTGCGTGGTATGTGGAACTGGACACAGAACATGCTCAGCCCATTCATGGGCATTAAGAAGAGGGATGATGAATAAACATTCAATGAAAATTTGCTGGCTACATCTTATTTGGTCTACAAAGGAGCGATTTCCATATTTCAGCGATACCAGTAAAGCACAAGAAGTGATCAGTATTCTTAAAGAGATCTGCGCAGATCACGAAATTTATTACAAAACAGGATATATAAATCCTGAACATGTACACTTGCTAGTTGATCTACCTGTTGGGCTATCAATTGAAAAATTAATGCAATTCTTAAAAGGAACTTCATCACATAAAATTAATGAAGAAGAGATGTTTAAAGTAAGATTTAGCTGGGCAAAGAGATATGCTGCTTTTTCAGTATCAAATGGTCAGATCCAGAATGTGATTCAATATATTAATAATCAGAAGGAACATCATAACAGAGCGTCATTCACAGCAGAATGGGAACAGTATATGAAGAGGTATGATCTAACTCAAAGTCCTTAAAAGGACTGGGTTGGGTTTGTTGGTTTCTTCTTTCAACCACAAGCTTAAGCATGAGGTTAACAAGAAATAGTCTGTAGAGCTAACTAACCGCACACTTTAGTGTGTGGGATGAACATGAAGTATCTAATTAACCACGCACCTCTGGTGCGATCTATTTGGAGAAACTATGAAGCAAATTAAAGAATTACTGGCAAAACTAAATGAAGTTGATGAAAAAGAACAAATAAAGCTATTACTAGAATTTTCTGATAAGCAAAAGCAGAAATTCGAATCTATGATCCTGAACAGTCCCGATATGATAATGAACCAAAATCCTGATGGCAAGATCGAATACATTAGTCCACAATGTGAGAGGATCCTGGGCTACACTGCAGATGAATTAAAGCATATGGATATTCAAACACTTATTTATCCCGATGATTTCGAGGAAACAATTGAAACTACATTAAAAACTCTACAGGGCAATGAACTTACGAATTTTGAATACAGGTTCATTCATAAGAATGGAGATATAGTTTGGTTGAATCACACGGCTAGACCAATAATTTGTGATGGTGAATTAACTGAAATCCTAAGTACGGTTCGCGATATTACAAAAAGCAAAAAAGCAAAAGAAATACTGCAAAATAACGAAGCTAGACTCCATTCGGTATTTTCTAATACTTCTAATATTGCTGTGCAGAGTTACGATAAAAATAGAAAAGTGACATATTGGAATAAAGCCAGTGAAGCTCTTTATGGTTACTCACAAGAAGAAGTGATCAATAAAAAATTAGAAGATCTTATCATTCCAAATGAGATGAGAGAAACTGTAATATCTCTAATAAAAAATTGGCATGAGAATAACATAAAAATACCAAATAGCGAATTAGTGCTATTAAGAAAAGATGGATCTCCTGTTCATGTTTACTCAAGCCATGTAATGATAGATAAACCTGATGGTGAAAAAGAAATGTTCTGTATTGATGTAGACATATCAGAACGCAAACATGTAGAAAAAGAATACCATAGGAGTATGTCTCTTCTAAAATCTGCAGAACATCTATCCAAAACAGGTGGATGGAGATTTACAGTTAAAGACCAATTTATGTATTGGACAGATGAAGCATTTAGCATACATGAAATAGACATCAAGCCACAAACCATAGATACCGATAAACAGATCGAAGATAGCTTGTTGTGTTATGATGAAAAAGATCGTCCGATAGTTATGAAGGCTTTTCAGGATTGTATAGATGAGGGAATCCCATACGATATGGAATTTCCTTTTACGACTAAAAAGGGGAATAGAATTTGGATTCGAACTACTGCCAAAGCAGAATACAAAAATAATAAAATAGTAAGTGTAATTGGTAATATTTTCGATATCACAGAACGTAAACAGGCTGAGAGCAAAATTTTTCAGCAACATGAATTTTTGAATAGTGTATTAGAGTCTATTTCATCTCCTCTGCATATTATTAATGTAAAAGATTATTCTATAGTAATGGCAAATTCAGCATCTTCAATCAAATTAACATCAGATAAATTAACATGTTACAAAGCGACACATAACTTAGATATGCCTTGCAGCGGAAAAGAACATCCTTGTCCCTTACAGAATGTGATGGAAACAAAAACACCTGTTACTGTTGAGCATATCCACATAGATGAAAAAGGGAACAAGAGAATTTTTGAGATTCACGGTTATCCGATTTTTGATAAAAAAGGAGAAGTAATTCAATTAATTGAATATTCTATAGATATAACCGAACGTAAGAAAGCTGAACAAGCGTTAATAGAAAGTGAAAAAAAACGTAAAACCTGGATCGAGAATTCACCAGTATGTACGAAAGTATTGGATCTGGATTTTAACCTGCAATTTATGAGTAAGTCCGGAATCAGGGAATTGAAAATTGATGATATTACAGAGTTTTACGGAAAACCTTATCCCTTCCATTTCTATCCGGATTCGTTTAAAATTCCTATGACAAAAAATTTGCAAAAGGTTAAGCAAAGTGGTAAAATAATTGAACAAGAAGCATCAGTACTGGATATTGATGGAAACGAACTGTGGTATCATTCAACCATTGTTCCGGTTTTTGACGACAATAATAAACTTGATTATTTCCTTGTTATCTCTTTAGAAATCACAGAACGCAAACAGGCGGAAGATGAATTGTTAGAGAGTGAATCTTTACACAAAGAGGCTCAAAGAGTTGCTCATATCGGTCACTGGAGCCTGGACGCAATCACTGGAACACCGACATGGTCGGATGAAATATATCGCATTTTCGGGCTTAAACCAGGCAAAGGTGCACCTTCGTTCACCGACCATGACACCATAGTTCACCCCGAAGATTTCCCAACCTTGGATGCGGCCATCAAGAAAGGATTGAGTGATGGGACAAATTTCGATCTGGTTTTCAGGATAATCAAGCCTAAGGGAGAAATCGGCTGGATGCACGCCATCGGTCGGAGCAAAAAAGATCAGCAGGGAAATATCATCTACATGTTCGGCACCGCCCAAGACGTAATAGAACTTAAACTGACCGAAGAAGAAATGCTTAAAACTCAGTACTATTTATCTAAAGCTCAGGAAATAGGAAAGACCGGTTCATGGGATTTAGATATCCAGAAGGGTGATTTAAAATGGACTGATGAAACGTATAAAATATTCGGAATACCTACAGGAAAAGATATGACGCATGAGTTATTCATGAGCTGCGTTCATCCGGATGATAGGGATTACCTTAATAAAAGCTTCAATAACGCACTGCAAAAGGTAGAGCCCTTTGATATTGAACATCGGATAACCGTTAATAATCAAGTTAAATGGCTAAATGAAAAAGCTGATATAAAATTTGATACAAAGGGTAATCCTTTATTTGCCAATGGTTTTGTACAAGATATAACCGAACGCAAGCATGCAGAAGAAGAACTACGGGAAAGTGAAAAAAAACGAAGTGTCTGGATAGAAAATTCACCTATCTGCACCAAAGCTGTTGATTTGGATTTTAATTTAATGTTTATGAGTGCTGCAGGAATAAATAAACTCAAAATTGATGATATCACTAAACATCACGGAAAACCATATCCTCTTAGTTTTTATCCTGAACACTATAAGCTTTCGATGACAGAGAGCATGAAAAAGGTGAAGGAAACAGGTAAGAGTACTATGCATGAAGGATCTGTTCTGGATACTGAAGGTACTATATTGTGGTATCAATCCAGCATAGTTCCTGTTTACGATGAAAAAGGTAAACTTGATTATATTTTGATTGTTTCAATGGAAATAACAGAACGTAAACTGGCTGAGAGAAATATTTTAGAAGCCAAAAACAGATTAGAATCTATTATACGAAATACTTCTGCCGGTTATTTCTTTATAGATAAAGAAGGGATTATTCAAAATGCAAATGATGCCTGGGTCAAGCTTTATAAATACGATTCCAAAGAAGAAATTATAGGAAAACATTTCAGTGTTATCCAACAAATTGATGATCTGGAATTGGCAAATGCATTTGTTCGGGAGATAATGAATAATAATCCGGATTATCTCAACGGAGAATTTAGCAGAAAATGTAAAGACGGCAGTATGGGATACCATAATTTCTCAGCAAATCCGGTATATAAGAATTATGAAGTAATAGGAATCGAGGGATTTATCATTGATATAACGGAGCAAAAAGAAATATTGCTGAAGATACAAGAAGAACAGAAAAAAAATGAATCACTACTGAACAGTATACCTTATCCAATTATGCTGATAAACAAAAAACGTATTGTATTAGCTGCCAATAAAATTGCTTTGGATGTAGGTGTGATAGTAGGAGATTACTGCTGGAAGGAATTTGGAAAATGTGAATGTTTATCAGACAAAAACTTGAAACTTTCAAAAACTAATCCTAATGAACCGGGCATTCAATGTACATTTTGCAGACAGGATGAAATGTTTGAAACCTTTGAGCCAGTCAATAACCCTGCTGTTGAAGCATTTGGAAGGATATGGGACACTTATTGGATCCCGCTAAATGATGATGAGTATTTGCATTATGCAATAGATATAACTGAGCAAAAAGAAGCTGAACAGGCATTAATTAATTCGGAAGAAAGATTTAAAATAATGTTTGATTATGCTCCTGATGCATACTATTTGAATGACTCTAAGGGGAATTTTATTGATGGGAATAAAGCAGCTGAAAAATTATTAGGCTATAAGAAAGAGGAATTAATAGGCAAGAATTTTTTAAAATTCAAGCTCATCGCTACTAAAGAATTAGCAAAAGCATCAAAGATCCTTCTTAAAAATATTCAAGGTAAAAGCTCTGGACCCGATGAGTTAACTTTGCTTCGTAAAGACGGAAAACAGATTTCGGTAGAGATATCAAGTTATCCTACCAGGATAAATAATCAACCTGTTGTTCTTGGTATTGCACACGATATAACTGAGCGCAA
>CAXCCM010000111.1:0-6147 GCA_963981005.1 uncultured bacterium
AGATCTGGAAAAATATTTCATGCGTAATGATGTTGAATACCGCTGGGTGCTGGATAACAGCATCGATCTGGATGAGATGTTCTTCAATGTGACATCGGTAAAAGTAAATGATATTGAATTATACAACGAGATGATGATCGCAGATGGATGTATCGAAATAAAGTGTTATCATCCTGATTTAAAAAGTTTAGTAGGAAAAGAAGTAAATTTTAGTATCTCCACCAAAACATATTATCCAAAAAGCTCACATCAACTCTCTGTTTACATTATCGAAATGACTCAAGGAGTTGACATCTCTTTTGAAAGTGATCTTAAAAATGTGGAAGCTGTACCGATCTTCTCAGGTAAAAGCAAATTCCCACAAATTAATAAATCACAGAATAAGATCTCAATTTCTACAAATAAAGACGAATGGGTCTTCCCTACCAGTGGCGTTGTGTTTGTTTTTTAGAGGATAATTACTTCAGTTTTATCCTTTTTATTGGTCTATCCTGCTTTTTGTAGTTTGATTTACCAAGTGTGAAAATATTATATAAAAATCTTTTTATTCTTTTTCCATTAATTATACCCTTAACCTTATAATCAGATAATGGTTCTGGTATTCCTTCTTTATAAAATTTATCACTAATTTCTAAATTATGTTTTATATAATTAAGTAATAATCTTCTCTCATTTTTTGCTATTGATTTATCAAAATCATTGTTAACAAGAGTTGTTTTATATGTTCTACTTGTTCTAAGTAGAAATGATACAGAATCATTATAACAAAAAAGAGCTGCTGAAAGCTCCTTACTTAATAAGCTATCCGTATTAACTGTGATATTATCAGGAGTTAATATTGTTTGAAAAATACAATGAAAGTTATTCTCTTCAAAGAACTCGAATTGTGGTTCCGTTAACAAACTATCAATACTATTAGCAACAGATAATGCTTTTCTATTAAAATCATCTTTAGTTTTTATTTTGCTAAATATGGTGAGATAAAAAGGACTATGACCGGATCGATTAAAACTTAAATTATAACCAATATCATCTATTCTATCACCTATCCAATCTTTATAATAATATCGTTTTGATCCTGAATAAACATTTCTAAATGTAAAAAGATTATTGTAAGAACGATAAAATTGTCCATTACCTTCAATTGATCCAATAAAATTATCCTCGTATGAATTTGAAACAACATAAATTCCTAATAGAATCATTGTAGAAATAGAAATGAATAGAACTAAAAAAATAATTTTAAATGTTTTCAATAATGAATTAGTATTTATATTCAATTTCATTCCTTTTTCAACAACTCATCCCAGCTGCATAACCGGTACTCCAGGCTATTTGCAAATTAAATCCACCAGTATAAGCATCACAATCTAAAACTTCACCGGCAAAGAATAATCCAGTTACAAGTTTAGATTCCATTGTTTTTGGATTTATCTGGCTTACATCTACCCCACCCGAAGTAATTATCGCATCAGAGATCGGACGGAATTTAATTAATTGAATTGTAAGTTCTTTTAAAGCAGTGATCAGGTTCTTCCTATCTTTTGAGGTTATTTGATGAACAGGTTTTCCTTCATAAATTCCAGATAGCATCTGAATGATCGGGATCATTTTTTTAGGTAAAAGGTTCTTAAGGATATTTTTATATTGTTTGTTAGAGAATTCTTTAAAATCACGTTGAAGTCGTTCATCAAGTTTCTCTACTGTTAGTGCAGGTTTGAGGTCAATAACAAGCCTGTGTCCATCCAGATCACGAATATGAGAAGTTGCAGAAAGGATCATCGGTCCGGAAACACCAAAATGAGTGAATAGCATTTCACCAAAATCTTCATAAACAGTTTTTCCTTTCGCATCTACAATTTTAATTGCCGTATTCTTGAGTGAAAGTCCCTGAAGATCTTTAACATTGCTGCCTTTTGAATTATGTACATCTTTAAGTGGAAAAATACCTTTAGCAATTATTGGTACTAATGATGGCTTAAATTTGGTGATCTTATGTCCAAAATTACGTGCAAATTTATATCCTTCTCCTGTTGAGCCTGTAGATGGGTATGACTTCCCACCTGTTGCGATGATAAGTTTGTCAGCTTTTATAACTTCATTGTTTTCTAATTTAACAGCGAATATTTTGCCAAACTGCATTACGTCTACTACAGGATTATGAATGACATTAACCTTGTTATGATAGTTATATTTCATGAGAACTTCAACAACATCCATAGCTTTATCACTAGTAGGAAATACTCGATTTCCCCGTTCTACTTTGGTTTCCAAACCATTATCATTAAAGAATGTTACTGTATCATAACTATTAAATCCATAAAACGTATTTGTAAGGAATTTACTATTAACCGGAACGTTCTCAATTAATTCACGAACATCGCAATAATTTGTGATATTGCATCTACCTTTACCTGTTATCAATAGCTTCTTTCCTAAAACAGGATTTTTCTCTATTAAGATTACTCTTTTACCATTTTTAGCAGCAGTTCCGGCAGCCATCATACCAGCTGCGCCACCACCAATAACTATTACATCGTAGTTTTCCATAGACCTCTATTTCTTTCACTCTCGTTAACAAGTTGCACTTGTTAACGCACTTGCTACGTAAGTTTCACTTTCAAATCATCCAAACTATTCAATTTAATAATCTCATTTCCTTCAAAATCTTTATTACTGGCAGAACTATATTTCCAATATTCAGCTTCATTTACAAAGCCTTTCCTTACTGGATTTTGATGATTATAATTTGTTTTCTGCTCTAACATTTTATTCGAGCTAATTAGTTGAGGATGAAATCCTTCTTGCCATACTTGATACTCACTTTCTAATTTATTTCTTTTTTTGAAAAAATGCATCTGATTGAGTATCCAATCATGTTTAGATTTCTTCAAATATTCTAATACTTTTTTTGCAGTATGTCTTTTAAAAGACTTCATAGATTCAGACAGATCCTTTGCAGATACAATTAAATGCAGATGATTCGGCATTATCACAAAGGAATAAATCTTTAGCATATTTTCATTTATACAGTAATTTAATGAATTAGTGATAATTTGAAATGTATTTTCATTTGTAAAAATTGGAATCCACTCAACAATTGTTGAAGTAGTGAAGTATAATCCATCAGATTCAACTACTTTATATCTACTTTTCATTTCTTTCTCAACTTCTCTCGTTAAAAAGTTATACTTGTTAATGCACTTGATACGTAAGTTTCACTTACGAAAACTTTTCATATTCTTGAAGTAAAACTTCACAAACAATTATATTCGCAAGTATAACTTGCGAAAAAGGATAGTTTTCCATAAACTTTTATTTCTTTATGAAAGTTAAATACAACGGTCTACTAGCTGTTAAAATAGCACCAACAATATAAAACCAATAATCTAAAGAGATGATCTCAGGGATAAGTTTTATGAGAATAATTAGAAAGAACATTCCTGCTAGTTGTGCAAGCTTGATATCCCACAAAGTGAAATGTTTTTTTAACCGATCATTAAAATAATTAACAAAACCCATTTTTCCTCCCTTTCACATTTAGTTTAATTATTTTCTGTGCTTTTTATTTGCAAGTGAAAAATCATTTAATAGTATAAACTTGCAAAAATGTTTTGACCAAAAGACTTTCGTTTCAAAAGTTGCGTTAAATCTAAAAAGGAGAAGGAACTTATGAGATATTTTATTAGAACTCACTGCAAATTTGCCAACACAACTCAATTAAGTCTCTTTCTTTTACTCCCCTGTTAGGGGAATAATACAATTTTTACCATAAAACAAAAATTTAAAATCAGGAGTAAATATAAATGGAATATCCTTTTGAAAAAATAGAGAAAAAATGGCAGAAGATCTGGGAAGATAAAAGGATCTTTAATGCCAACAACGATACAGATAAGAAGAATTACTATATTCTTTCAATGTTTCCATACCCTTCAGGTGCTCTGCACATGGGTCATGTTTCCAATTATTCAATTGCCGATGCGATTACGCGTTACAAGCTAATGCAGGGATTCAACGTTATGCAGCCAATGGGTTATGATTCATTTGGAATGCCGGCAGAAAATTTTGCTATTCAACACAATTCACATCCACGCATTACTACCGATAATAACATTGCAATAATGAGAAAACAATTCGATATGATGGGTTTTGGTATAGATTGGGAACGTGAAGTAAGCACTTGTCATTCAGATTATTACAAGTGGGGACAGTGGTTCTTTAAAAAAATGTACGAGAAAGGGCTGGCTTACAAGAAAACTTCATTCCAGAATTGGTGTGATGATTGTCAGACAGTGTTGGCAAATGAGCAAGTAGAAGATGGTAAATGTTGGCGTTGCAATAGTGTTGTGCGTCAAAAAGAACTTGAACAATGGTTTTTCAAAATTACTAATTATGCAGAAGAATTGTTGGATTTTAGTGGAGTTATAGATTGGCCTGAACGTGTTAAAACAATGCAGACTAATTGGATCGGAAAAAGTTTTGGAACAGAGATTTGGTTCAATTTGGAAAACTCAGAAGAGTTGATAAAAGTATTTACAACCAGACCTGACACAATATTCGGATGTACTTTTATGGCACTTCCACCTGAGCATCCGCTGGTTACAGGCTGGCTGAAAGAAGTACCGGATAATTCCAATATGCACAAATTCTGTGATAAAGTAATGAACGAAGACACTATTACTAGAACTGCAGAGGATACAACTAAAGAAGGAATATTTACAGGTAAATATGCGATAAATCCTGTAAATGAAGAAAAGGTGCAGATCTGGATCACTAATTATGTTCTGATGGATTATGGTACGGGTGCTGTAATGGCTGTTCCAACTCATGATCAACGTGATTTTGAATTCGCAAAAAAGTATAAAATCCCAATGAAGATAGTTATTCAAAATCCAGAAAATGATTTAGTTCTGGATGAAATGGCAAAAGCTTATACCGAAACGGGAATTCTCGTGAACTCGGGTAAATTTGATGGAATGGAAAGCTCAAAGTCAATGAAGGCTATTTCTGAATGGATGGCTGAGAACAGCATGGGAGAAGAAACAATAACTTACAGACTACGTGACTGGGGAGTTTCCAGGCAACGTTATTGGGGAAATCCAATTCCAATTGTTTATTGTGATGATTGCGGTACAGTTCTTGTTCCAAATGAAGATCTTCCTATAAAGCTTCCTGAGAATGTTGAACTTGGTAAAACCACTCAAAATCCACTTCTTTCAGTTGATGATTGGGTTAATGTGAAATGCCCAAAATGTGGGAAACCTGCAAGACGTGAAACTGATACGATGGATACATTTGTTGATAGTAGTTGGTACTACGCTCGTTATGCAGATCCTAAAAATGATGATGAACCATTTAACACAGAAATTGCAAATAATTGGTTGCCGGTAGATCAATATATCGGTGGTATAGAACATGCAGTAATGCATTTGATGTATGCACGTTTTTTCCATAAATTTATGAAAGAATTAGGTTTAGTGAATTCTGATGAGCCATTTGCAAGATTGCTTACGCAAGGCATGGTTACAAAAGACGGCGCTAAGATGAGTAAATCTAAGGGTAATGTTGTTGACCCTCAATATATTATAGATCGTTACGGTGCAGATACTGTGCGTGTATTCATGTTATTTGCTTCACCACCAGATAAAGATTCAGAATGGAGTGATGAAGGTGTGAAAGGTGCTTTCAGGTTTTTGAATCGTGTTTGGAGATTGTTTGATGAAAATCTGGATTTGATAAAGGAAACCACAAATTCACACGAATTAGCACAAAATGAAAATGTGGAACTTTCTACAGAAATTAAAGAACTGCGTTACAGTACTCATTTCACAATTAAGAAAGTGTTGAATGATATTGAAAACAGAATGCAGTTTAATACAGCCATTGCTGCTGTAATGGAGCATCTGAACAATGTTTACTCTATTAAGAATGTAGATAATTTGAATGAAGCTGATAAAAGTATATTCGTAGAAAGTTGTGTCGCTATTCCACATTTGATGTATGTTTTTGCGCCACACTTAAGCGAAGAACTTTGGAAGTTGATTGGAAAAAAAGATCTGCTTCATGAAGCTGGATTAGCTGAATTCAATGAGAAGTATCTGGTTCAGGATGAGATAACTTATGTTATTCAGATAATGGGAAAAGTTC
>CAXCCM010000112.1:0-6089 GCA_963981005.1 uncultured bacterium
GGCGCTTGTTTCTTGCATTCCATTATAATTGTATATCCATCACCAGCAGACTCATTTACTGTAGTAAATTGAATATCCCCTAAAACACCAGAAGTATCACCTACTGCATCACTTCCAATTCCTGGCCATTCTGTTGCAGACATATTAATAATTCCATTACCACCCAAGAATGCAATACTTTTTTCGGTGGTTGATCCGTCCCATTCGATATTTACATTTAGGCCACTACACACCCATTGTATTTTAGTAACTAAAACGTTATAATCTAATTCTATTAAGGCTCCACTATTAGCAGCGGTTCGTGTATGTAATCCGGTTACACTACCAACAATCACATCACCATTTGAATAAGCCGTAGAAGCAGCAGTTGCTTTTGCATTTGTATAATCCCATCCAACAACTTCTACTGTGGATGCTCCTGCAGTAAATCCAGTAACAATAAAGAATTCTGATCCGTCTGCAACTGCACTATGAGCCGCGGCCGTTGAAATAACTTCTCCGATTTTAAATCCTTCAACTTCAGCTCCCGACAATGTGAGAGTATGTTTTGCCCAATTAAGGGTTGAAACATCTATCATCTTAACATTTGCAAGAGCAGAACCATCACTCACATTAGTAAATTTAAATATACATTTCTTTTCTGTGTCAACTAATTTTTGTGTTACTAATACATTAGCCATTTTCTATTTCCCCTGAACTTTCCGGCTCTTTCGAGTCTGTATTCGGTTTGGTTAAAAAAGTTTGCGCAAAATCTTTTTTCTTGTTTTGTAATGCTACCATCACTTTTTGTTGAAGTACATCTCCTATTGCAGATTTAACTCCTGAAGGATTACCTTCAAAAGCCATAGACACAACATCACTAACTGTAACTGCTTCAGCCATAATTTTATCCTTTATTATAGGTATTTATTATATTTATACTATTTATA
Organism: uncultured bacterium; assembly: GCA_963981005.1. GTDB lineage: Bacteria > Cloacimonadota > Cloacimonadia > Cloacimonadales > TCS61 > Tenebribacter. The sequence goes on from CAXCCM010000112.1 coordinate 930, forward strand.
AATTTTAACCACTTATTACTTTTAGATCAGGTCTATCTTTTGATGGATCATATTCTGCCCATTGATCTTCATTAGGCTTTATATCACCTGCGGCCTGCTCTTTTTCTATTTGATCTTGTATTGCATCAATTTCTTCTTGAGTCAATTTAAGAACTTTTTTGTTGATGTATTCTATAGAAAAGAATTTACCAACAACATCATCTCGATATCCCATATCACTAGTTAAAATACTCAATCGTTCTTTCATCATTTGAGCATCTTTTAATTCTGCAAAATGAGAATCCGTTTGCCATTCATATATTATAAAATCTTTTATCATCAACCAATCTTGAGAAGAAACAATCCCCTTAAGAAGTAGTTGTTTTTCAAGTAGATCATTAAATAACATATTGAATCTACCACGTAATCTTTCTACGAAACGAGTAAATTTAACTTCATCTCTTGAAATCTCTTCAGCTCGTCCTAGTATAAAGCCTGAATCTTGTTCTAACCGTGAAGGGGGAACATTAAGTGCTTTGTATAGTTTTGTTTTGAAGTAATCAACATCAGCCAATTCACCAAGATTCTCCCCTCCAGGCAACGTTGTAATTTCTGTACCTCTACCACCTTCTCTACGTGGAAGCCAGTAATCCTCTAACATACTCATGTGCTTACGTTCATCTTTAACTTCACCAGAATTGGAATCATATACCAATTTGTTCTTATATTTGTTCATGATATCACGTAAATACTGTTCTGCTTTGATCTTAGGTAGATTACCAACATCAATGTAGAAAATTCTACGTTCAGGAGCACGTGAGATACGGTAGATGACCACTGCATCTTCTAGCATTCGTAATTGATTAAGGGGTTTGATTGCTTTGTGGAGATGACTTAGGACTATTTTTCTGTCCGCATCTAATACACCAGAATGAACATAAGAAATAGAATCTTCTGAAATTGTTACTGCTTGACCACCAGATCTATCCGAAATTCCCTTTTCATTGAACAAATAAAACTCTTGGAATCCTGTAGTATCTAATTCTGGTCCTTCTGGTCCTTGAACAATTCTAGGTTGTCGAATCTTCTTTATTTTAAGGGGGTCTATTGAACGTAATTCAAGAATTCCTCTTTTTGGATTTTTCTCATCAATAATAATATGAAAATATAATCTACCATCAACATACCATTTTCTGAACAGTTCAAATCCAACTTTTCTAAAAGAAAGCAAACGAACTAGTTCTATGAACTCATTCTTTACACTCTCTTTAATATTATCTGATAGATTAGATTTTTCTAGATTAATACTGACAGGAGATTCTTCCCTACTTGCGACTATAGCATCATTAACAACATCATCTATCGCTTGATCACATTCAGGAAATGTTGCCATTTCTCTATATTTTCGGATCAAATCTTGTTCGTTTTTTGCGATACCTTCTAGATCTACATATGTTCCATATGCACCTCCTGCGGGACCGACTTCAAGTGCACCATCTTCTGGTTCGGGGAGTACGAAAGACTTCTTATTTTTTGCGTCTTTGTCTACTCTTCCTATAGAAAAACCAAATAATTCAACTGCCATACATTCTTCCTAATAGGTGAAATGGGAGTAGATTTCTCCACTCCCATATAAAATTGTTTCTTTCATTATGTATTAATTAAAAACCAGTATTACTTTGAGCAGATCTCCAATAACTGAATTCCCATGTTACATCATAGGTCTGGATATCATTAGTTTCCCAATCAACCGAAATTTCACCAATTGCGGAAGGCCATGCATCGATGAATTCATAAGATTTTGGTATAATTCCTCCAGCCTTTCCAAATGTTCTAACTTTTAAAGTGCCAGTATAACTCTGAATTTGAGTCATAGCTGCCGCTCTTACATTTGTCTTATGAGAATTAAGTTGTTCCATCCAACTTTCAATGTTGTTTCGAATTTCCATTCCCTCATCATTATAAACGGTTGTAGTCCATTGAACTGCAGCACGATTACTAGGAATGTTTATGCCTCTTCCCATATATGTAACAGTTGCTACATCAATTGTATCACCTGGTAAGGTTGTAGCTTTACATAAAAACTTAAAATCTTGAACTGCAGACGCATCTTCAGTTCCTTTAGAGGTTGTTAGTTCTGCCTCAAATAAACTGGCTAATGCTCCACCCGCTTTTAATTTTGAGGTAAAACTGTCTATTGAAAATGATGCCATTATTTCTCCTTTACGCTTCCGCGCCGATGACTAAAATTAAAGATGTGATGGGGAAGTCTCTTTTACAAGTACTGCCTTCGCATGCCATCGTCTTCCCCCATCTTTTATGTATATTACTATTTATACAGTATTATATTATCCAATTATTTCTGCAAATTCAACTCCAGATCGTACTGCTACGAATTGTAGTTGGATAAAGTTAATTGAACGTGAAGGTTTAACGTAAATATCACCACGAAATTCGTTACGATCAACAACTTCCGCTGTATTATTACTATCGTCACAAACTACTGCAAAATCTTGAACTCCACCTCTTCCTTGAATATCTCTCAAGAAAGGTTCTACGGTAGCGGTGAATCTTGAACGAGTAAATGCATCGTTGAATTCAAACAAGAAGGATTTTGCCATATTAGCGATTGATTTTTCCAAAAGGATAAACAACCTTCGTACATTGATTCTATCAAATGCACTTGGTTTTGCTAATAGTGTTTTATCACCGAAAAGAAGAATTCCTTGTCCCGGCATTCCAACAACTGGATTAATCCCATTTTTGTAGAGGTCGTCCCTTTGTGTCTTATTCGGATTAAAAGGGAGTTTGATTGCATTTCGGATATTACCACGATCTGAACCAGCTGGTGACCAAAAAGGATCACGGGATCGGTCTGTAAATGCACAACATCCAGCAATATCACCGTTCAATGGAACATATCGATATACATCATTGTACTTATCGTACATGTATTTCCATCCAGAGTCAAGTACTGCGTATGAAGAACTCGGCATTGAATTACGGAATGATATAACATCATCAACTTCGCTTCCTGCGTTATTAACAACATTTGCTTGTGTAGGTGAAATAAATGCTACACAATCCTTACGATATTCTGCAATATTGTTAATTGCATGAATAGATGTTGCCGCGTCTGCATCGGCAGTCATCAGAAGAGTAACATCCACTTCTTCTGCATTTTTGAATTTATCTAAAGCGGTCTGAATATTTCCGGCAGTTGCTGCAGTTCCAGCGGTTCCACCAGTTAAACTTCCAGAAATGATAGTTCCTTTAGCATTAAATGTTCCGGATGCGACTCCACCCCAAGCGGTTGTTCCACCATCAAGTAATGTGTCTGCATCACCATTTGCGTGATGGTCCATCCAGCGAATATAATTTGAACCACGATTTACTAGATCTTTGTAGTAAATACTTTGTCCGTCTTCACCTTTGGCTCCACCTGCAACTGATCCAGTATATGATTCAAGAACTGTATTATTTGCTCCAGTAATTTCTCCGTCTTCATCAACAACAACAACATGAATTTCATCATAATTGCCACTGTTTCGTTTGGCGTGTGCAGAAGTAACAGGCTCAGTATCGAAAGAACTTGCATATTCCCATGTTCGTGAGTGGGTATTTGCTGCAGCGGCAGTAGTAAAAGGTGTTGATACGATCATTACAGTTGAATTAGTAATTGACGAAACTTTACGTTCTTCAGCAGTTCCAACAAGTTTAACAATATCACCTACTGTATATTGAGTATCAAGTGCTGTATCTGTTCCAGTTAATGTAGTTCCATTAGCTGTTGCAACAAGTGTTCCTACCATAGATGATGCTGGTTGACCAAATGCTGATCGTGCTTTACGAGTATATGCACCGGTATTTGCAATTGTTGTATCTGCACCGATTGCAACCAAAACTGTATTGGATGTAACAGCTGTTACTACACAAAATGATGTACTATTAATATAGAGTGCATCTCCAACAGAAACATCATTTGAAAATGTTGTTCCTACTCCAATAACAGTAGTATTAGCTTTTGTGAATACTGCAGAAGTACAAGTAGGTGAAACATCTGTATTACTGTTAAGTGTTCCGTCTGCATTAGTGTTTGCTCTTGTGGCACCACACATGGAAACTCTTAACGTGTTTCCAAGATCTCCTGGATATTTTGCAATGAATGCTCCAGCCGTAACAACTGATGTTCCACCCATATCAGGATCGTATGTATTCTCATAGTCTTCATCATTATTCACTTGTAGTGCAGTGGTCATCGCCGCATTATTTGCGGTTGTATGTATTGCACGAACTACTTTAAGATTTCCCGAATATGCGAGATAACTGGCGGCAGTAAACCATGTTTTGTATGTGGCGGCGTTAGGTTTTCCAAATATACTTGCCATTTCTGATTCATTGGATACTGTTACACGATCAAATGCTGGACCCCATTTAAATGGGCCTGCAATTGCACCTTCCGTCATGGAAAATTCGGGAACAATTGTAGTAAGATCAATTTCTTTAGTAACAACGCCTGGGCTAATTGTAAAAGGCATCTTATCTCTCCTATAGATTTAAGTTGAAAGATTGTGGTTTATGGATTTTATTATACCATATTACAGTTATTTATGTTTTTCTAGTTCTCTAAAACCATAAATATAAAGTAATATCATAAATATACGAAATGGAACAAATGGACAAATATAAACTAATAGAAAACGAAAAAATAAAAGAACGATTTCTTAAAAAAATTGATCGTTCTGAAAAACACACAGAATGTCATATCTGGCTTGCTTCTAAAAATAAAACAGGGCATGGAATGTTTTCTGTTTTGGGTCGAACTATACCTGCCAGTAGATATGCTTTTATGATATATGGTAATTTTTCGTCAATTTCTGCAGTACGAGGTGACCTATCAGCTAATGAAGTAGTTACACAAACCTGTTTCAATCCATCTTGTGTGAACCCCAAACATCTAGAAGTGTCCAATAAAAGAAAGACAGGAAAAAGATTAACTATTCATCCAGATCAATTAGTCACTGGCTCTATCAACTTTCTAAATAGATTAAAAAAAGAAAGGCCTGATTTATCTACCAAAATTAAAGATTTAATATCTGAAATTAACAATCCCCCCACAGAAGTTAATTTTGGTGATATAGACCCTTTTAATAATATATTCTAGCCTGTTCATCGTCTACT
>CAXCCM010000113.1:0-6066 GCA_963981005.1 uncultured bacterium
CAATCAGTTTATTTGAATAACGAAATATATCTTTCAATACAGAATTTACTTTCAAATATAGAGCTTAAACCGGTAAAGAATAATATTGAAGCAAAGAGAAATAAATCTGTAAAACAGCCGATCAAAATAGAGGCATTATATTTTGATACAGAACAGCTTCCAATTCCTAACTTACCGATAATTCTTAGTTTTAAGCGTGGGGAAGGTGACCTAATAAAAAATGTGAAAACGAATATGAGCGGGATTGCATCTTCTAAGATAAGTAAAATTACTTCTTCCGAGAAAATGCAGATACTTGGTGCTGAGCTTGATATCTCCCAACTGATCAACCAGGATAGTACTTCATTTGTGTATCAGAATATTCTTAAAACTTTTCCAATGCCATCAACCAAGATAATTATTAATGTTACAGGTTTACTGATTTATATTGAATCTGAGGAAATTAATTTAGGTAAGGAACTTAACGTACTTCATATTGAACCAAAAATCAAAGAGAGTTTCTCTGATAAAGGTTTCTCTTTTACTGATGATATGAATAAAGCCGATATTTATGTTACGATAAAAGCTAGATCACGAGAAGGATCAGAAATGTTTGGAATGTACTCCACATTTGTAGATTGCACTGTCTCTGCATTAGAAATGAGCTCTGGTGAAGAGATATATAAAAATGCTTTTAATAATATTAGCGGACAAGGCTTGAATGCAGAAAAAGCAGGACTCAAAGCTTTTGAGATTGTTGCTTCCAAAATATCGGAAAACATGGTTCCAAAAATTATTCAAACTGCAGGTCAATGAACAATAGAAAGAACAGAATTAGATTAACAAAGCTCTATAAGAAGTGGTATGCTCTACTTATCGCATCGGTGTTGATCACTTCATTAGTTTGGCTGTTCAGTTCAGCTCCCTTCTTTAAAGATATAGAAATGAAAATGCTGGACTATCGTTTTCAGCTTGATCCAGTTCCCGAAAAAGCAGATACAAATATTGTAATAATTGCTATTGATGATGGAAGTTTAGATTTCTTTAGTGAGAATGGAATTTCTTGGCCATGGCCTCGATCATTTTATGGATATGTTGTTAATTATCTCACAGCTACCGGAGCTCGATCTGTTATTTTTGATATGCAATTCTATGAAAAAGATATTGAGCGTGAAGAAACAACTGCCCAGGAGACCGATAATATTTTTGCTGAAGCAATAAAAAATAACATGAAGGTCTATCTTGGCGTACAACTATTAAAAGATGCTAGCAATTTTCATGCTAAAGTGAATGATTTTTCTACAGCTGAACAACACCCAGACCTTATACCCTTTAAAGGGATTCGAGCACCGATAGAACCATTTCTGTTAAGTAATAGATCTATTGGCGTAATTAACACAGCGCCCGATAATGATGGTATTATTCGCAGAGTTGGCTTGTTATTTAAATTAAAAGAGCACTATTTTGCGCAAATGGCATATCGTGTTTGGCAAGATGAATATGATACTTCAAGAGGAATAAAAATACCTGTTGATAAAAATGGTGATTACTTATTGAATTGGTACGGACAAAGTGCCTTTAAAACATATCCATTCAAAGCTCTTATCTCTTCCGCTTCTGCTTATATGAATAATAGTCAGCCGATAATTTCTTTAAGTGCATTAAAGAATAAACATATAATTTTTGGTGCAACTGCTGCAGGACTGTATGACCTAAAATCTAATTCGTATTCAAAGGTAATGCCGGGAATGGAAATATGGGCAACAGCGCTTAGCAATTACATAAATCATGATTTTATTACGATAGTTCCAAGTTGGTTCAATTTTGTTATTACACTTTTCTTAGTTTTTCCAATCATGTTATTTATTTCTAATTTGTTACCTAAAAAAGCTAACTTAATAATATTAGCTCTTCTTATTTTTATGTTAGCGGTTAATTTTTTCTTATGGAAATTGTATCGTGTTCAGTTGAATTTTACAATGCAAATGTTAGGTTTTACTATTTCGTATTTACTCATAAATACTTTAAGCTATTTGTTGGAAGGTAAGTCCAGACGTGAGATCAGGAAAATATTTACACGTTATCTTCATAATGATGTGATTAAGCAGTTAGAGGATGATCCGAATAAGGTTCAACTTGGTGGTCAGGAAATTACAGCCACAGTTCTTTATACCGATATTTACAATTTTACAACTCTCTCAGAAACAAAAACACCATCTGAGCTGGTGCAAGATTTGAATGAGTACTTTAAGACACTAATAGACTTTGTGTTCCAATATGAAGGTTTATTAGATAAATATACCGGAGATGGGATAATGGCTCTTTTTGGAGCTCCAATAGAGAGGGATGATCATGCATTACTAGCTTGTCGTACAGCTTACTCTCATAAAAAATTAAGAGAAGAATTAGAGCAGAAACAAGAATTAACTGCTACAGAAAAGCTTCATCTGCAAACTAGGATCGGCATCAATTCAGGACCACTTGTAGCGGGAAATATTGGTGGTGAGAAACGGATGGATTATACCGCGATTGGTGATACCGTAAATCTAGCTGCCAGACTAGAAGGTGTAAATAAAATTTATCAAACTAATATTATAATAAGTCAGGCTACACATGAACAGATCAAAGAGCATTTTTTGTGCCGTGAATTAGATTCTTTAATGGTAAAAGGAAAAACCGAACCAACCTGCATTTTTGAAATAATAGATGTGATAGCAGAAACTATGGATCTTTCGAAATTTGTATGGATCGATATGTACAAGCAAGGTTTAGGATTTTATAGGGAAGGAAAATGGCAGGAAGCTGGAGAAATTTTTGAAGAACTTTCCGGAGATCCATATAATGATAATGCCTCTCAGGTAATGCTTACAAGATGTATGTACTTATTGGAATTCCCACCAAAAAAATGGGATGGCATACTCAGGCTGGATGTAAAATAATACTTGCAAATAGTTTTTGGCTTATTAATAGTTAGCTATATATAAATCAATTCTTATGAAACCGACTTTATTAAGGTTCAGTAACTAAATCTTTTATACTAAGTTCCACCTCATCACGAAGTTCTTCAATTGAAAGTTCGTTAACTGCTTCACTCTTTATTGCATCTCCAAAATTTATTGTGATTGTAGAAGGTGTAATGTGCCAGCTTCCCTTTGGTTTTAGCTTGAATAAACCTGATAATCCAATTGGAATAATGTCAACACCTGCTTTCTTTGCCAGCATGAAGGGCATCTTCTTCAAAGGTTGCATCTCACCTGTTATGGTTCTTGTTCCTTCCGGCAGGATAGCAATTGAAGTTCCTTTATTTAGTATTTTATTTGCCTTTCTAATACTCCGCATAGATGCATAGATATTATCTCGCTCAATTGGAATGGTACCTAGCCGTGTAACTAACCAACCATAAAATGGCCATTTGAACTGATGATGTGCTTCAACACCTTTGAAATAGATTGGGATATATGCTTTAAGTAATGGAACATCAAATAGACTAACATGATTAGACATAAGTAAATATGTTTTTGATTTATCAAGATTTGTATTGCCTTCAACCTTAACTTTTATGAATAATACTTTAAAAAGTAATTTCAATGATTCCTTTATAAATGGATCAAGAATTTTCAAAGGTATTATAAAAGTAAGAATAATTGCAATTGAGCTGAATATACCAAAATATATAAATCCAAAAGTCCATAAGAATACAGAGCGAACTTGCTTCATTTCCAGAGAACCTCAATATCTTTATGCAAACATTCAATTTCTACAGGTGTGATGCCGATAAGTTCCCCATCGGGAGTTAACACTTTCGGTGGGTCAGTAGTTATTTTTATATGTTTTGCTGTAAAAGTTTCAACTTCAGGAAGATGAATATGCTCTCCAGTAAAAACTTTTGGGAATGCTTTTAAAAGCCCAATTCTACCTACTTTATTTAAAAGAGTGATATCTAGCAATCCATCATCTATTTTTGCATTTGGAGCCATAAAGAAGTTAGCTGTATAAGTAGTGTTTGATATCTCAACAAAGATATTGTCTCTTTCCAGTACCTTACCATCAATTTCAATTTTGAGCTTAAAAGTTTTTAATTTAAGCATTTGATACAACACACCAAAAGTGTATGAGATATTTCCAAATATCTTAAGTTTTTTTGCTGTCTTACCTACATCCGCTACAAATCCTAATCCTAAAATATTTAAGAAATAATACGATTGGCCATGGCTTGTATATTTCCCAACATCCACTTTTCTTGGCTTCATCTGCGCAATTATCTCTACTGCTTCTTTCCATTTAGAAACATGTAATTCCAAATCTCTAGCAACTGCATTTCCTGTTCCTACCGGTAGGATCCCAATTGGTGGTTTCTTTTTAGCTGAATTTAAATAATATCCATTTATAACTTCAAAGAGTGTACCATCTCCACCAGCAGCTATAATCGCATCATAAGCCTTAAATTTTGAACTTTTCATTATTTCAGTTGCGTGCTCAGGATAGTCGGTAAGTCTTAAATCAAACTCAATGTTATGCTTTGTGAATTCTGCTTCTACTTCTGGTAATATTTTCTTTGCACGTCCGTGTCCGGCAAATGGATTGTATATCAATAATACTTTCATATTTCATCCTATACTCTAATTTCTGCATAAATATAATTAGTAATTTAAGTAGTCAAATGTTTTTATTTATAATGTCTTATAGATAATAATTATATTGACTCAATATAAAACGAAGGTTTCTTTGCAACAGTAAATTATAAATTCAAATCCCATAAACAGGAAAGGGAGAATGGAATGAAAAAAACTCTTACAATTATTTTATTAATGTTTTCAATTTTACTATTTTCACAGGAAAGCGCGATTATTCAGCGGGATCGGGCAATAGTACGTAATGGGCCGGGATCATTTTTCCAAATATTAGCTGAATTAGAGAAAGGGACATCTATCTCAATTATAGAAAAAGATAATGGATGGCTACAGATTCAGAAAAACGATATAGAGGGTTATGTTTCACGAAAAGTTACAATCCCACGACAAGCTTCTGATGATGTATTCTCTAGAATGGGAGTACAAAAAACTGACCTTAGGGTTTCACAACATGGGATGTCTGCCGGAGTTAAAGGATTTGCACAAAACTTTACGCAGAAATTTGATGGTTCGCCAGATTTTATGACCTTGTATATTTCCCAAAAACTTGATGCAAAAGCATATAAAATTTTTAGGAAAGAAACTTATAGAGGTTTCAATCGAAAGGCAAATTACAAAAAATTTACTATTCCCACAACAGAAGTAAAAGATTTTTTTTCGTTTTCAGAAGAAGGAATGGGAATTGGAATTGCTTCACATATTGCTTCTATTGGAATTTATAATGATTATCAACTTACAGAATATGTAAATCTTGTGGGCAATATTGTTGTAGAAGCTACCGATGTTTATGATATTAATTATAGATTTTTCATATTGGATATAGAAGAAGTTAATGGTTTCTCATGTCCTGGGGGTATTGTCTTTATTACACTTGGAATGCTAAGAATGATAAGAACAGAAGCTGAACTTGCCTGCGTTTTAGCACATGAAATAGCTCATGTAGCACAGCATCACGGTATGTTGGAAATGGAAGAGCGAAAACATCATATTAATTCTGATGATGCATTTGGTGAAATGGAAGAAGAGATGGACTCAATGGATATTGATCAAGATGAAGAATTTTTGAGTGTTGAAGCGGAGATGGAAGAACTTTGTTTTAGTATTTATGAAACAATAGTAAATGGAAGGTTGCAGTCTTATGAAAAAGAAGCAGATGAACTTGCTGTTCTCTATGCTTCGCGTGCGGGTTATAATGGCAGACACATGCTGAATTTATTGCAACGATTAAAGCATTCATCATCCAAAACAAATAACGAACATTATACTCAAGACCAAATTAATGAACGGATCGGAAGAATAAGTAAAAGTTTATCCTTGCTTCAATCAAGTAGTGATCTTTTTGATCATAAAGAAAGGTGGAATAGGAAAGCAGGATTTTAATTGCAAAAAGAATAATTAAGAAACTTGGAAGTATAGATATTCAATTTATTTCACACTATCAATTAAATAATTGACT
>CAXCCM010000114.1:0-6029 GCA_963981005.1 uncultured bacterium
ATGTGCTTCAGGGTGTGATCGTTCCGATCCCACCGTACACGCGAAACATTAGCATAAATAATAATTGACGATATTTGAGGAAGGCCTTTGTTATGGGTAAAATGTAAATATAGGAATTGGAATAAATATTTTAGAGAAGAATGCACTGGAAATATAGGAGGAAGGTGACCTATTAAATGAAAAAAATAATCCTGATTTTATTTTTTGTAACATCTCTTAGTTTTATCATCGAGATTCATTCCCTTACTCCAGAACAGGATAGCCTGCAAAGTATTTTAGATGTGAATTCTAAAAAAGATACAGTCAGAGTAAATACTTTGAATTTATTAGCTAACGAATGGATTTCTACAGATGGTTTAAAAGCTAAAGAATATGCCGAAGAAGCTTTGGAACTTTCCGGAAAACTCAATTTTACAAAAGGTAAAGCCGAAAGCTTAAATCTGATTGGATATTTCTTTCAATTACAATCAGACTTTGCAGAAGCAATAGTATTTTATCAAAGATCATTAAAATCCTATGAAGCAATTGAAGAGAAGAAGTCCGCAGCAGATTGCCTGAAATATATAGGAGTTATGAATTACTATTTAGGTAATTCTCCTGAAGCTCTGGAATACTACCAAAAAGCACTGGATAAATATAATGAAATAGAATATATAATAGGAACCTCCGCCTGCTTGAACAATATCGGCATTATCCACCTGAATCAGAGTAATTACCCTCAAGCATTGGATTATTTTCAACGATCATTGAAAATCGATGAACAATTGGATGATAAACGTAGTATTGCATTAAGTTTAGTTAATCTGGGTAATATTTGCAATCATCAAAATGAACCATATCGAGCAATGGAATATTTTGAAAGATCATTAAAAATCTTCGAAGAATTTCAAAATCATGATGGCATAGCTATGTGTTTGAATAATATTGGGATTTCTTATCAAAATATAGATGAGTACTCAAAATCTTTGGAGTATTTTCAAAGGGTTCTGAAATTGTACGAAGAATTTTCTGATAAAAATGGTATTGCAGTAACTACAAATAATATAGGAAATCTGTATTTCAATATAGAGAACAATTCATTAGCTTTGGAGTATTATCTCAGAGCTTTGGAAATGAATTTAAAACTTAAGAATTTGAGCAATATATCTATGTCTTATTTCAATGTAGGCAAAAGTTATTTAAAAAGCAAAGAATTTTCATTAGCTTTGGAGTATACATTCAAAAGTAAGGATATTGCAGAGAAACAGAATTTGCAAGTTTTTTACAGAAATGATCTTCTGCAGCTATCTCAAATCTATGAAGCGCAGCATAAATATAAAAAGGCTTTTAATTATTACGTATTATATAAAGAAATGTATGATGAGCTTTTCAATGAAGAGAACCTAAAAGAGATAACTAATTTAGAAAATAAATTTGAACATGAAAAAGAAAAACAGCTTATAGAAACAGAGCAACTAAGAAAGGATGCAATTGCAAAAGCTTCGGCAAAATCGCAAAGAACAATACGAAATTTTTTCATTATTGGCTTTGTACTTATGGGATTACTTGTTCTGGTGATATTACGATTTTTTATTCAAAAACGCAAGGTTAACCGTATTTTGTTCGCACAGAAGAAAGAAATTGAAAGTAAAAATCAACTATTGAATAAAGAGATCGATGATCGCACAAAAGCCGAAGAAAATCTGAAGATCGGAAGGGAGCGTTTATCAATTTTGAATAAGATACTTCGTCATGATCTTTCTAATGATTTTACGGTTATAAAAAGTGCAGTAAATGTTTTCAAACTAACATCTCAGGAAACTCTTCTAGATGAGATTCGCAAAAGAGTGGAAACCAGTTTGGAAACGATAAACAATTACAGAAAATATGAAGCTTTTATAGACTCTAATACTGCCTTGAAAGAAATTGAATTACAAGAGAAATTAAATGAAATATTTGTCGAGTATCCTGCAGTAAAATTTAATCTGGAAGGAAATTGTAAAGTTTTTGCCGATGAAGCTTTGAATTCTGTTTTTGTGAACCTATTTTCCAATGCGAAAAAGCATGGTAAAGCTGATGAAATAAAAATTTCAATCTCATCCGAGCGTAATTCATGTAAAATAAAGATAGCTAACAACGGTTATCAAATACCCGAGATAATATTAGATAAAATATTTGATGAAGGATTTTGCTTCGGAGAAACAGGTAATACAGGAATCGGATTACATATTGTAAAGAAGACTATAGAAAGATATGATGGAAAAATTTCTGTAACAGAAAACGAACCGAATAATGTGGTTTTTGAAATAACACTTAAACAGGTGATGAATCTATAAACGATTTTTATTATGCCTTGGAAGAATGATGAAGGTTTCTGCTAACAAACGTGCCTTCACCGTACGCGCGAAACATTAGTAAAAAAAGAAATTAAAAGGAGAATAGAATGAAGAAAATTGCTTTTGTTGTTTTAATATTATGTTTTGTACTAGTTTTATTTGCGGATCCCTTATTTTTTTCCGAAGGTTCTGAGTGGAAATACATGGATGATGGTTCTGATCAGGGAACAGACTGGAGAGAAGTTGATTTCGATGATTCTGAATGGAGTGCAGGATTTGCTCAATTTGGTTTTGGAGATGGAGACGAAACCACGTTAGTTGAGTCTGGACATATTTGCTATTATTTCCGAAAAGTTGTAGATGTTGAAGACATAAATAGCTTAGAAAATATTTTCTTTGAAATTGTTCATGATGATGGAATGGTTTTGTATATTAATGGTGTAGAAATTGTCAGATCTTCGCTAATGCCGCAAACTGGTGAAATAACTTATTTAACTGGAACTACAACCTACATTCCCACCGCAGATGAAAACAGTTTTTTTTTATACCCGGTAGACATATCCTACTTCGTTCAAGGTGAAAACACAATTGCCGTTTCTGTACATAATCAAAATACCAGCAGTTCTGATATCTCCTTTGACTGCAGGGTTACAGACACAATTACTTACAAATTGGATGGGCCATATGTATTCTATAGAAACGATGAGATAGTTGTAAAAACCATTGAAGTTGATGGACCTCAAACTTATACTTATACAGACCCTACATCTGTAGAGCTTATTTGCAGATTTCCAGATGAAGCAGATAGCTTTTATGTGAATCTGAAAGAAGAGTTGATAATAGAAGAATCTTCATTCACTTTACCCCAAAAATTTCTGGCTACATCTGATATTGAAGGTAATCTTGAAGCTTTCATAATGCTTTTGAGTGATGCAGATGTTATAAATGAAGATTATGAATGGATCTTTGGTGACGGTCATCTGTTTTTTGTAGGTGATATGTTTGATAGAGGAGAAAACGTTACTGAATGTCTATGGCTACTTTATAAACTTGAAGCTGAAGCCGAAGCACAAGGTGGAAAAATCCACTTTGTAATTGGAAATCACGACATGATGAATCTAATATTCGATTTCCGTTATGTTGGTTCGAAATATATTTTAAATGCTCAATTAATGGGTGAGACTTTAGAATCGGTTTATGCAGATGATACTGAACTTGGTAGATGGTTGAGAACAAAAAATATTATAGAAAAAGTTTCTCCTCTCATTTTTGTTCATGGTGGTATTAGCCCTGCTGTTGCTGCACTTAATCTTTCTTTTGATATGATGAACTATTGGGGAAGATATCGAATGGATGATGAGTGTACTACTTATGAAGGTCAAACAATAAATGGAGGTAGTGACACTGGATTATATTGGTATCGAGGTATGGCTGAAGAAGATTTAACTCAGCATGAAGTAGGAGGAATTCTTAATACTTTTGATGCAGGAAAAGTAATCATAGGACATACTGTATTTAATGAGATCACGTTCCTATACAATGAAGCAGTTGTATGCATAGACTTAGATCATGAAGATAACTTTCAAGCCGGATTTATGGAAGCATTATACTATGAAAATGGAGACCTCTATAACTTCTATACTAATGGTACTGATATTTCATATACCTATTTAACAGGATTAACAGATATTGAGGAGAATGAAATCCCTGAGAATACAAATTTTGATTTGTACAGCTACCCAAATCCGTTTAATCCAACAACATCAATAAAGTTTTCTCTCCAAAATGATTCAAAAGTTGAACTTGCAATTTACAACTTAAAAGGACAAAGAATCAAAATTCTAGCTCAAAATGAATTTGCAAAAGGGTTACACTCAATAATTTGGAATGGAGATGATGAAAACAACAATCCGATAAGTTCTGGTATTTATTTATATAAGTTGAACATAAATGGTAAAACAGAATCAGTGAATAAATGTTTATTGTTGAAATGAAGAAATTGCCACTAACAAGCGTATCTGAGGGTTTGTCGGCAGGTGTATTTTTGTTAGAATTTTACGATTCTCCAGCATGCTAAAAACACTACAAGGATGATTTATGTTTAAGAAAATATTGATTGTTATGTTAGGAATTATTTTATCATCTTGTGTGCAAAGAATATATAGAGTTGCCCATCCAACACTTAATGACGGAAAATATGGTACTGAATTTCCATATAAGAGTTGTGCAAATCAGTTGAAAGATATTTCCAATTCAATTAAGCTACTGAATTGTATAGCTTTCTACAAAACTTATGTATTCGATGAAGAATCTGCAATTACTTCGAGTAATGTAAAATCAGCATTAAATAAGAAACTTTTTTCGGAAGAATTTAATAGTCACCAGCCTGCATCAGGGACTGCAACAATGATCGCAAATGACCACAACAAAGTTATGCTTCTCACTTGTGCCCATATCCTGGATTTCCCTGATACAACTTATGCATTTTATGGTGAAAAGAATAACTCAGAAAACTATATTCAGAGCGTTTCCATTAGAGGAAAAATGGATATTTATTTGAATGATATGCCAAATTGAGACCAATTAAAAATTCTGGCAATAGACACAGAAGCTGATTTAGCGATTCTAGGATTGGACATGAAAACGCAGCATAAATTTGCTTCAATTTTCGATTATCCCAAAGGTAAATCTAGAGAGCTTGAATGGGGTAGTTCTGTTTATATTCTGGGGTACCCAGTAGGTAATAAAATGGTAACACGTGGAATAGTAAGTAATCCCGAAGAAACGAAGAGCGGAACTTTTCTCATCGATGCACTATTCAACAAGGGTTTCAGTGGTGGTTTGGTTCTGGCCATACGGGATGGAAATCTAAACTTCGAACTTGTTGGATTAGCTCGATCAGTCTCTGCTCAATTCAATTACATTCTTGTTCCTGCTAAGGAAAGGCATGAATACACTTATAATCCCAAAATCCCTTATCATGACGAAACTTTTGTAATCCAGAAGGAAGATATTAATTACGGAATCACTCGAGCCATTACAATCGAAGAGATTGTGAAATTCTTAAAAAGAAATAAATCTGACTTGATAAAGAAAGGATTTGATATTAGCGGATTTCTGGAAAAATAAGATTATTTATATATTTATGAGTTCTGAGCAATAACTAATTTAGAAAGTTCAAGATATAAATAATGCAGGAATTATTGATTCATGATGTCTGTTATGGTTAGGAGGCAACAATGAAAAAAAATTATAAAGTAACGAAAAGGAATCTGAAATTGAAATATTTTTTCTTTATCATATTCATAATCACATTTTCTATTACTAATGCTTTAAATTATGAAATAGTAGATACTGGACAAGTGATTTTCTATAATAACACACAAGAGATTACAGCACCGGACAGCAACTCGTCTTTTTACTGTCAAGATGCTCAGATCAACGGTAATTTACCAAGTTACACTGATAATGGAGATGGAACGATCAGTGATATTGTTACTGGACTGATGTGGAGCAAAACATGTGATACTGATGGAGACGGTGATATAGATTATGAAGATAAGCTTTCTTATGAGGAAGCTGTTGCAAGTGCACAATACGTTGATATCGGAGGTTATACAGATTGGAGATTACCTTCTATCAAAGAGCAATATTCACTTATCCTTTTCAATGGAATAGACCCAAGTGGCTATCAGGGTTCCACAACTGATCTTG
>CAXCCM010000115.1:0-5972 GCA_963981005.1 uncultured bacterium
GACGAAATGGATTTAACCAATATTAAAACAATCTTTGTAGAAAATATTGGGAATCTAGTATGTCCAGCAGAATTTGATGTTGGTGCTCATACAAATGCTGTGGTTCTTAGTGTTACAGAAGGTGAAGATAAACCCCTTAAATACCCTCTTGCTTTTCAAACTTCATCTTTGTGTATTATTTCCAAAATTGATCTTCTTCCCTACCTTGATATTAGCATAAGTGATATTAGGGAAAATGTAATAAAAGTTAATCCTAAAATGAAGGTTATAGAATTGTCTGCCAAAACAGGTGAAGGATTTGAGAACTGGTTAAATTTTTTACAATAATATAATTTTATTTAGTTTAGTAGAACTTGCTTATGCAAGTTCTACTTATTTTGTTCCATTATTAATTTCAAACTTTCTGCTATATATTTTATTTCATGTTCTTTAATAGTTAATACATCAAAAAGCAGATCACCTTCTCGTAAGACCCCTAATATTGGTTTATCTAACTCAAGCAATTTTTTGTGAAGTTTTTTTGCAAAATTTCTATTCCCATTATGTACAATTTTTACAGCTAAACTATCTATCCTTAATTGTGGGAGAGTTCCACCACCACATTGAGCTTCACTTCTAATAATCTCAGATTTGATATCGCTGGTTTTTAATTCAGAAACTAAATTTGCAGCAAATTTTTGTAGATCTTCTTTCTTACGATTCAGCATCTCAAAGATAGGCACTTTTGTAAGCAGATCATCATCATTTAAATAATAGCGCATTACAGCAGAAAGTGCTGCAATCGTCATCTTGCCAACTCGAAGAGTTCTCATCATTGGAGATTTTGCAATCTTCTGCACAAGTTCGGCTTTCCCTGCAATAATTCCAGCTTGCGGACCTCCAAGTAATTTATCCCCACTAAAAGAAACAATGTCACAACCGGCTTTTAAACTGCTTCTTACATCCGGTTCATTTTCTAATGGAAGTCCTTCAGGCTTTCTAAGTAATCCAGAACCAAGATCATAAACAAACAGGAGATCATGTTTCTTTGCCAGATCAGTTAGATCAGAGAGTTCAACTTCTTCAGTGAATCCATCAATGTAATAATTAGATTTATGTGCTTTAAATATTAGAGCTGTATCTTTGGTTATGGCATTTTCATAATCGGAAAGTTTAGTACGATTTGTCGCCCCAACTTCTACCATCTTGCAACCGCTGGCTTCCATTATCTCAGGAATGCGAAAAGATCCACCTATTTCAATGAGTTCACCTCTGGAAATAATCACTTCTTTACCTTCTGCAAAAGTTTTCAATATCAGCATCACAGCTGCAGCATTATTGTTTACCACAACAGCATCTTCTGCCTGGCATGTGAATTTCATAAGTTCAGAAATATGTGAATTGCGCTGACCTCTCCGTCCAGTTCTCAGGTCAAACTCTAAGTTTGAATAGTTAGAAATAATTGGTTTTAATTCATTAAGAACATGCTCACCTAATAGAGATCGTCCTAAATTCGTATGAAGAATTATCCCTGTTCCATTTATCACTTCAATAAGGCTCTTATCACCAATAGATCTAAGTGTTTTTTTTATTTGCAATAATATTTTATCAAGTTCAGTAGCTTTTTCTCCGGCAATGATATTTGCTCTTATATCACCTAACACATTACGTATTGAAAATGTAACAAGTTCAGTTCCATAGATTCCTATCATTACCTTGATATCTTCATTATTAAGAAGTATATCAACTCCGGGGATTTTTTTCATTTCTTCTTTCATCAATATTTTCCTATTCAAATAATTATAACAACTTTAGTTTAAATATTTTATTCAATAAAAACGTCAACAGAAATTCGAACTAGATTATTGGTAAATATGGTAATTTCAGAAAATCAAGAAGGTTGAGTCTAACTGCTTTGAGTAAAATAAAATGGCACGCCCGAGAGGATTCGAACCCCTAACCCCCTGATCCGTAGTCAAGTACTCTATCCAATTGAGCCACGGGCGCACGTATGTGCTAATCCAAATTTTTCACTTTTTATGTCAAGATATTTAAGCCCTCTGTTCTCATTGTTGATCACTCAAGTTTTATTATATATTCTTGACATCTATACCGCTACAATTTATCTGCAACAGATTTTACGAGGTTGATAATGAAGAAGAAGATATTGATTATAACTACAGGTGGCACGATTTCCATGAAGCATAACAGTCCATTTGGTGTAATTCCAAACAATGAATTTGCAGAACATTTACGTTCATTCCCACAATTGGAAAAAATTGCTGTAATAGACGTTTTTGAATTCTCAAATATTCCAAGTCCGTTCATGAATCCAGAAAAGATGCTCGAATTAGCTAAAACTATTGATAGAAAGATAGTAGATTATGACGGAGCAGTTGTAACACATGGAACCGACACTTTGGAAGAAACTGCCTATATGATAGATTTAATATTAAAAACTAATAAACCTGTGATATTCACTGCTGCAATGCGAAGCAATTCCGAATTAGGGCTCGATGGACCCAGAAATATTGTTGGTGCTGTACGCGTTGCCGGAACAGATCGTTCCTCAAATAGGGGCGTGTTGGTTGTTATGAATGATGAGATCGATTCAGCTCGTGATGTTGTGAAAACAGATTCAAGTAAAACAGATGCATTTATAAGTCCTTCACTCGGTCTGTTAGGAGTTGTAGACCCTGATAGAATTATATTTTATAGAAGATCTGAAGATCACGAGAAAATAATTACAGATTCCATTGAGCCAAATATTGACCTTATTAAATGCTGTAGCGGTATGGATGGTAGATTCATTGAAGCTTCAATAAACAATGGAGCAAAAGCAATTGTAGTAGAGGCATTTGGAAGAGGAAACGTTCCAAAAACAATAATTCCTTCCCTTGAAAAAGCTATTGAAAAAGATATCATAATAGTTCTTGTATCCCGAACATATACAGGGCGTGTTTTAGCTGAATATGGTTATGAAGGCGGAGGGCTATTCCTACATAAAAAAGGTGTATTATTGGGTGGAGACCTAAAAGGACCAAAGATGCGAATAAAATTAATGGTACTATTTGGGAAATTCAATAACACAGTTGAAGTGAAAAATTATTTATTAGAAAATAAGGAAAACTAAATGTTAAATATGCTTGAAATGATGAAACAATATTTTGCTCATCATATTATTTTCAGTGCAGGATTATTGCTAATTGTTGGATATGTCTTTGGTCAGTTAGCTGAGAAAATCAAATTGCCTACAATTACAGGTTATATTCTTGCAGGTGTTTTTATTGGAAGTTCCGGATTGAAGTTGATCCGTCATGAAAACATGGAAATATTATATATATTATCAGAGATAACACTATCTTTTATTGCTGTTATTATAGGTGGTGAGTTTTCATTTCATAAACTTAAATTATATGGTAAGAATATCCTCATTCTTACACTATCACAAATGTTTCTTACATTCTTCTTAGTCTCTTTTGGTCTTTTGGCAATTGGATTTTCTAACTACATAGCATTTGTTTTGGGTGCAATTTCAGCCGCAACTGCACCAGCTGCAACAGTGGTAATCGTAGAGAAATTAAAAGCAAGAGGAAAGTTTGTAGATTACCTTTATGGCATTGTTGCGCTAGATGATGCAGGAACAGTAATTTTATTTTCTATTGCATTTGCAATTTCTGGATCTATGATGGGAGATGTTAATGTGAACATTTCGCATTCGGTTATTCACGCTTTCAAAGAAATTATCATTTCAATGTTAATTGGTGCAGTTAGTGGTTTGATTATTCATTTTGTCACAATTAAAAAGCACAATTTAAATGAGATCAAGATAATCTCGCTCGGAATAATATTCATTACTACATCAATTGCCATAAGCTTGCATCTATCACCACTGATCGCTAATATGGCATTGGGAATGTTATTAATTAATATGAATAAGAAAAATGCGCGCATACTATTTTCATTCGAACCAATGACACCTCCACTTTACGCTATCTTCTTTGCAATTGCCGGTGCGGAATTAAATATTTCAGTTTTTACAGATCCAATAATTCTTTTAGCAGGATTCACCTACATAGTTTTCAGATTTATAGGTAAATATTTTGGAATTTTTATAAGCGGTGCTGCTTTAAAGATAGATAAGAAAGTTAGGAATTATCTTGGTCTAAGTTTACTTCCACAAGCGGGAGTTGCGATAGGTTTAATGTTATTTGTACAAGCGTCTCCAATAATTCAACAAGCATCACTTAAAATTCAGAATGAGATCGCCCAAATGACAAATATTATTTTGATGTCTGTTTTTGTTAATGAGATCATCGGACCACCACTTTCTAAATTCGCAATCTTAAAAAATCTGAAAAGGAGAAAATGATGGAATTTTCGGAAATAGTTAAACTTGAATGCTGTGAAGTTGATTTCACAGCTGCAAATAAAAATGAGGCACTGCATAATATTGGAAAACTGCTGAAGCGAAGCAGAGAATTTAGAAATATCGATAAAGATGTTATCTTTAAAGCTCTTAAAGAGAGAGAGGCAATGGGAAGTACAGGATTTAGTAGAGGTATTGCGATTCCCCATTGTCAATTAGAAGGAATTGATCATTTCATTATTGCAATTGCAATCTGTAAGAAAGGAATTTCCTTTGATGCTCTCGATAAAAAAAGATCTAAAATATTTATTACTATTGTTGGTCCAAAGGGTGATAGAAGTACACACTTGAAATTACTTGCGCAAGTTTCACAGATATTAAAAGAACCAGGTGTAGCAGATGACATGTTACATTCCACTACAAAAATCGGACTTTATGAAGAATTTCTGCGTAACACAATTGATATTGATACAATATCAAAAAAAGGGAAGGAAGTGTTAATGATGCTTACAGTTAAAGATGAAAGCATAATGCAGGATATAACTGAAGTTTTTGTTGAGTATGGAATCCAGAATTCAATTATTTTAGAAACACACAACATGGAAAATCTGCTATCTAATACTCCCCTTTTCATGGGATTTTTTAATTTCACTTCAGAATCTAATGCTCTAAATAAAATAATTTTGGTTAAACTCACTAAGGACCACATCAATGCACTAATAAAGGGATTGGAGGATGTTTTCGGTGATTTAGATACATATTCTGCACTTAGTATTATTGTTTTGGATATCTTCTTCTCAAAAGGTATCATGTAATGAATAAATTCGACGAGATAGTAGATAGAAAAAACACTAAATGCTATAAATGGGATTACAATAAAGAGATTTTTGGAGAAGAAGATCTTCTCTCAATGTGGGTTGCTGATATGGATTTTAAGGCACCTGAGGAAGTCTTAGAAATTCTACAAAAACGTATTGATCACGGAATTTTTGGATATACAGGCAATACTGAATCCTTCTATACTTCCATAATAAAATGGATGATAGATAGGTTTAACTGGAATATAAAAAAAAGCTGGATAGTTACAACTCCAGGTATTGTTCCGGCAATAAATTTTGCTATACAAACATACACAAAAAAGAAAGACAAAATTCTTGTTCAAACTCCTGTATATTACCCGTTTTTTACTTCGATAGAAAATAATGATCGTAAACTGGTTACAAATGAGTTAAACTTGGTTGATGATCATTACGAAATGGATTTTATTGATCTTGAAAATAAATTAATTGATAATGTTAAAATAATGATATTATGCAGTCCGCATAACCCTGTAGGCAGAGTTTGGAAAATTGATGAATTAAAAAAAGTATCCGAATTGTGTTTAAAGCATAATGTTCTTCTCATCTCAGATGAAATTCATTCTGACCTAGTTTTTAGAGGAAATAAACACATCCCGATTCCAAGAATTTCTAAAGAGATCTCAAATGATTCAATAACTATGTTTGCTCCCAGCAAAACATTTAACGTTGCAGGATTATCACTATCTTACGTTATTATTCCAAATAAAAAACATAGAGTGAAATTTAAAAAAACACTACAAAATTTAGGGCTTCATGGTGGGAAC
>CAXCCM010000116.1:0-5968 GCA_963981005.1 uncultured bacterium
CCCGAGTCGGGTTGAACAATTTACTTGTGTTTTACCTTGCATATGATTAACAACCTCTGCAATGGTATTATACTATTCACCATTGCGAAGATCTAAATCATTGGTTACACAAAAGAATTTCAGCATCGTTTACCGCACGCATCATTCGCAAGGTTTCATGCTGATTTATTCTAATACGAGCTTCCACCAAATATTGGTTTAATCCCTTTCTCCATAAAGCTTTTTCCATCTTTACTGGCTCTAAGAGATTTATAATAGATCACATCACCTATCTTCTCAGAATTTTCATCACGTTCGTCTTCCGAGAGAAAATAAGCCATCATTGTATCAAGTTCACGAGCAGTTCCATCACTCTCATATTTGAATGTCATATTAGTTCCGTTTTCTAGAACTTTAAAAGCATTTTCAGTCCAATTAAATCCTTCAATACCAAGATCGGGATTAATGTAAATATGAGCAGCAAGACTCACACCTTTAATTCCACTTGCATCAAGCTCTTTTGAACACTGAATAAATGTATCGGATGTAGCACCATTACCAATATTGATCTCATAAAGTGGAGAGGTGTAATCATCACGAAGGTAGGATTTCATAATATTTAAAAGCATTCGAAATTGCATAACAGTTTGAGTTGAAAGCAACATAGAAATTTTGAAATGTAAGTTTGGAATATCTCTACCATAATAACAAGCAGCGATAATAGAACTCCAGCTAGGGTTGAGGAAAAAATCCCCACCGGTTGCAAGAGCAGTTCTGGTTACTCCATCAAGATACACAAGATGATTATCATTTGCACATTCTATCCCGCCAAAATTTCCAAAGAAAGTTCCCTGATTTTTTAAAATTATGGCAGCATTTTCTGCATCAGCTTCTGCTACTTCAAATTTTTTACCTGTAACCTCTTCCAATTTCTTAAATCTAGCTTTAGGTTGTGGAATTCCAATGAGATTTGTACTACAAAATTTTGAACATTTCATAATATTCTCACTCATCATCAATGTTGCCATTAAGTCACCATTATAAATATAGTTATCAGTAAGTGCAACTACAGAAATAAATTCAGATGGGACAAAACACTCATCACCATTTTCAGCACTTTCAGCAATGCGTTTCATGGCATTATGTGTAACCTTAGCACCTTGCCAACCAGAAACCTGAGCTGTTCCAATTCCAAGTGAATTATCATAAGAAATATTATGTTTCTTCTCATAATCTTGCACTTTAGGGAATTTCTTCACAAGCTCTTCAGCATCAGCTATCATATCACCAAAACCTTTGTCATTTAATATTCTCTTTCGGGTTTCATATTTCCTCATTTCAGTAATAGTTTCACTAATCTTCTTTGCGCCACCGTGATACTGTTTTAGCGCATCTATAGCCTTTTTGTCATCTGCAGATAAGAATTCGAAATACATTTGTCCTCCTGTTAAGAGTTGGTTTCCGTTTTTTACCGAAAACTATCTCAATTTAGTTTTTTTTATTTTACCATTATTACTTTTTTCGTATAAATATTATAAATTGTTTCCAGAGTATAGAAATAGATCCCACTAGAGATCTTCTTTCCATTTTCATCTGTTCCATCCCAACTAATACTATGATTTCCCTGAACTAACACTTCACTTAGGAGTGTTCTAATTTTGTGCCCCTTAACGTTATAAATACACAATTTAACATCTGTAGTTTTAGGAAGCGTAAACGATAATTTTGTTGATTCATAAAATGGATTTGGTGATACAGATAAAAACGAATCTTCCTGATAATATTGTGGATTTGCACTTGTACTATATGTAAAAAGTTCTTCCGTATCAAAAACAGTAGGCTCAATTTGATAAGCGGGTGTACCAACTTTTGCAGTTGACCATTTAATTAGATTTAAGGTTGGAACATATTGTATTGTATGAATGTTACTATAAACTCCAGCAGCTCCATTAAGCAGGTTCCAGCTGCGTTCAATGCTCATTTCCGTATTGTTAGAAAGTGAATCTGCAATGTTGTCATAACGATAGCATCCTGCAGGTGGATACAACTCTCTAAAATGGTTTGTTGATGCCAAATGCTCAGAAGGAATTACAGTATTATCGTTATCATCTCGTGTAGCAACTCCATTCTGATTATTGCATTCTATAATCAATCCGCTTTGGCTATTTGCTGTATGAATAATTGAACCACTTAATTGATAGTTCTCTTCTATTGCTGCTTGAACATCTTCTGGATCTATATCATAATTACCATCATAATCATAAACTTCAATTCCATTTCTAACAGATAGCAGAATTGGGTGAAATGAAAAAGTGTTTGGATGTTCATTATGATTTCCCATATTCATGAATGCACAAAGTCCGTTTTCGTTTAGGCTGGAAAGACCTCCAATAAAGCCTGGGAAGGTGAATGAAAGCCAGTTAACTTCATCAGATTCCGATGGAAAATGAACAACAAGCAGATGGTTTTCTAACAAAGTTGGATGCGGTGTCCAATCCATGTTGCGAGTTATTACCAAATCACCAGCAAGCTCTGGATCAAGCGATGTGTTCCCACCCCAACTAGATAAACTGGAACACCCGAAATCATAATCAAGGTCTACCATAGATGCGATATCCACAACTGCATTGGAAAACAGTATATCATTCGCATCAATATCCCTTCCCAAAATGTCGCTGAAAAGTAAAATATCAGCCTCTATCATTCCGTCAATAATCCCTTCAGTTTCAGAAATATACTTCTCCTCGATTTGGAAATTAGCAATAAAATATATTCTTGTACTTTCATAAAGATATGAACTCCCACCAAAGAGAGCACTTATAAAATAATCTTCAGATATATCTTTGATCTTATCTCCAAATAAATAACCGGTAGCATAACCTCGCTCGTAATGAGTTCCCCAAACTTTAAGGATCTTCTTACCATCAACACTTAGAGTGTCTCCATTAACAATTTGTGCATTTATAATTGTAAAAATGAATAAAAACGAGAATAATATAGTTCTTTTCATAAAACCTTCTTAAATAATTATATCCTTTAGTTTTCTTTTGGGAACGTGATGCATTCCCTGTTTATCACGCCAATATTTGATATTGTTATTTTCAACGTTTTCTAGTTTGATGTTTTCTTTTGGCTTACCAAGTGCAATTACATAACATATTGAATACTTTTTGGGAATGTTAAGTGTCTTTTGGAGTTTGTCTTTTTTTATACTGGCAAAAATACAACCACGCAACTCTTCTTCTACAGCTCCAAGTAGTATCGATTGACAAGCAATTCCTGCATCACAAGCTACTTGATCAGGGTTCTCTGTTGTTGATAATATAGTAATATATGCAGATGGACGCTCTCCAATTTCAGGACCTTCCCAATCTTTCAAATATCCAGCCCAACCCAAAACAGAGAAGACTTTTTCATTATCTTCTTCGCTGTTAGTTACCTTGAATCGTAAACGTTGTAGATTCGCTGCTGAGGGTGATAAGCGAGCCAGATCTACTAGATCTTCCAATATAGATGTTTCAATAGTATGATTTTGATGAAATCTTCGGTAACTGCGATTCTTCGTGATCAAATCTCTAATCATTGCACCCTCCTGATAATTTGTGCATTAATTCACTTTTCTGCTGACCTTAATCAGAGGAAAAATTAATAGTGTCAAGGAACTTAAAATAATGAATGCTGCTCCAATATTTATAGAATCTGCTATGAAGCCCATTAAAGGTGACATTATAGCTACAAATATTGTTTTTAATTGTGATTCAACTGAAAGCCCCGAAGCCATAACATCATGTGAAATGTTATCACTTATAAAACCTATATTGATAGGTCTTCGCAGGTTTTGTAGAATAAAAAATATAATGAATAATATTATGATAATAATATTTAATTCAACAATATAAAATACTCCGGCACATAGAACTAATAAGATCCCAGCAATATATGTATGATTAACAGCCACAGATAAAGATGGAAATCTATCTTTTAGTTTACCGGAATTGCGTGAAGCATAAGAAGTTAGAATATAAAGAAAACAATATACAATTGAGATTATTATAGATTCTCGCTTGTTAATTCCTAATAAGAAAGGGACAGAGAGAACTACCATTTTCAGAATTGGCTGCATGTAATCTTTCACCGTTTTAAAAAGTCCATCAAATATTGCAGAATTCACAAGAGCTCTTCGCAGTAGAGGTTCTTTAAAACTCAATTTTAAACTTGTAAATGTAATTTGGAAGTTATGTGTTATATTGTTTAAGAAACCCTCTTTACTCTCTCTTTCTCCATCAAGTTCTTTTGGGTATGTGAACATTAATATTAAAGCAAGAATATATGGAATTATCGAACACAAGAAAATATATTTATACTCGCCAGAATACAGCACAATTCCACCTGCAATTAGCGCAGCTAAAGCAGATCCCATCTGAGACCAGCTTCTGGTATAACCATAATATTCAACCTTTAAATGCAGAAGATCATTCATCTTTAGATAATGCAAAATCATGGCTTTATGTGTACCGGTACGAAAAGCATCTCCCAAAGCAAAAAAGATCATTGCAATAATGTATAAGAAGAATCCAGGGAAAAAGAAGAAGAAAATGAAAGATAGAATATATGATAGGAATGCAAATATCATCGATTTGCGTCTGCCTAAACTATCAGCCACAAAACCGGTTGGAATCTCAAGTAGCAAAAGGGCTATCTCTCGGATGGCAATCAATGTTCCAATTTGCAAAAAAGAAATGCCTTGCTCAAGAAAAAATAGAAAAATAAATACATCAAAAAAGCGTTGATTTTTTAAGAAACCATAAGCTGAGAATTTGAATAATTGCAAATTTTTAGGGATCACGTCACACTTCCAAAGCTTGCTTGATTAATTGTTTTGGCATTTCATAAAGCAGAAAATCGTTGTTCTGTTCCCAGCTTGTGAAACCTGCATAATCTATCAAATTCATTAGTTTTAAAACATCAGGAATTAATACTTGGATTCTATCACAGTTTTCTTTGATAGCAGCATTTATTGTAAAATTTATTAATTCCTTAAATATAAATTCATTATCAGCCTCAATAATATTGATCCAGAGTATCTTTCTATAAACATCTTTTGTGTATAAAACAGTACCATTTATTTTGGTGTTATCTAAATAAGCAGTATAATCACCTTTTTCCATTATCGCTTTAATTCTTTGTTGAGAATATTCTTGTACAACCCATCCATTTGCAATAAAATTTTCTGTTCCCCTTAAGTAAGATGAATTGCTAATATAATTTTCTATTTCATTAAATTTTATATTGTTAGTTAATTTGCTACTGAGTTGATTATTAGTATTATTTAATAATTTTAGCTCTTTTAATGATAACGTTAATACTTTATTAAACCCTAAGTTTTCGTTAAGTTTTATAGATGCAATATTACCAAAATAAGTAGAAAATCTGACAGAATCGATCTTCTTTCCTTTAAGCTGTTCTAAATAGTAGAGTGCAATTTTATAACCAACACCTTTTATTTTGGTTTGTGGATCTTTTCTTAGAGCTTCAAGCCAGACATCTGTTGGTGTAAGAAACTGCATTCTTCCAAAACCAATGAGTTTGTTATCTTCCCAATATCCTGCAAAAATACTATTCTCACCCTTTACCCACTCATCAAAAATATCTGTTATGTAATCTTCACCTTCCCATATTTGAGATGATATCTGCAACACTTCTTTTTTGTCGGAAGACTCTATCTTTCTTATCACTTTTACATCAATTTAAGGTTAAATTTCCGCAGTTGTTTATCAACAGATTTTGGATTTGAATAATATTTTGTCATTTCCTGCCAAAATTCACTACTATGATTTTTTATTTTTGTATGAACCAATTCATGCATGATTACATAGTTTCGCAATTCTTCGGGAAGGTTAATAAGTTTTATATTCAAATTGATGTTGTTTTTTGCAGAACAGCTCCCCCACCTTGTTTTTTGTGAACGAATAAATGAGCGATTGAAATG
>CAXCCM010000117.1:0-5920 GCA_963981005.1 uncultured bacterium
AGCTGATCAACAAATCAGGAACTCTTTAGTGTTGCCGAATGGTAGTGGAAAAAATTCTACTGTTCTCGTTTTTGCAGAAGGCGATAAAGCCGATGAAGCAAAAGAAGCTGGTGCCGATTTTGTTGGTGTTGATGAATACGTTGAGAAGATCAATTCAGGTTGGTTTGATTTTGACGTTGCAATTACAACTCCAAACTTAATGGGCAAAATCGGTCGTTTGGGACGTGTTTTAGGACCTCGTAGTCTTATGCCGAACCCAAAAGACGGAACAGTTACAATGAATGTTAAGCAAGCGGTTGCTGATGCAAAAGGTGGAAAGATCACTTATCGTATTGATAAGTTTTCAAATCTTCACATTATTGCCGGTAAATTAAGTTTTACTGCACAGCAACTCAAAGAAAACTTGCTTACTATCGTTTTAGCAATTATCAGAGAGAGACCTGCAGCATTGAAAGGAATTTACATTAATTCAATCAACATCACTTCAACAATGGGCCCCGGAATTAAATTGGACGTAGCAAGTTTATCAAAGCTTGCTAAGCAGTAGGAGAGTTTACTATGGTACAAACATACAAACAAGAAGCCGTAAAAGTTATCAAAGATAGACTCGACAATGCTAAATCAATTGTTCTAATAGATTATAAGGGAATCAATATTGAAGAGGTTGATGAGTTAAGAAACAGAATGCGAAATGCAAATGTTGATTATTTCATTTCAAAGAACACATTCATTAAGATCGCACTTAATGAATTGGGAATCAAAGAATTTGACGAACATTTAAGTGGACCAACTGCTGTTGCAATCTCTAAAGTAGATGAAGTAGCAGCTGCCAGAGAATTAGCCAAATTCAAAAAAGATATTATGGATGACAAAGAGTTTCCGAAGTTCAAAATCGGCATAGTTGGAAAAGATGTAATGGAAATTTCCCAACTAGAAAAACTAGCTGATCTTCCTTCGAAAGAAGTTCTTATGTCAATGGTTCTCCAAGGCTTCAATGCACCTATTACAGGTTTTGTTGGTGCGCTTAGTGGAATCTTGAGAAAATTTATCTATGCAATCGACACAATAGCCAAAGAAAAAGAAAATAAATAAACATATATACGATGGAGGATATAATGGCTGATAAGAAGCAACAAGTTATTGATATTATTAAGGAAATGAGTGTAATCGAACTTTCCGAACTTGTAAAAGAACTCGAAGAGATCTTCGACATTACTGCTGCTGCTCCAGTAGCCGTTGCTGCACCTGGTGCTGCTGCCGGTGGAGAAGCTGCTGAAGAAAAAACAGAATTTGACGTTATTTTAACTAGCTCTGGAGCGAAAAAGATCCAAGTTATTAAAGTTGTACGTTCAATCACAAAATTAGGTTTAAAAGAAGCTAAAGAATTAGTTGATAATGCACCGAACCCTGTAGTTGAAGGTGTTTCAAAAGAAGAAGCCGAAACCGTTAAAGCTCAAATTGAAGAAGCTGGCGGATCGGTAGAAGTTAAATAATCAACAAAATTATTATACGGAAGTGAACTGATGTGTTCACTTCCGTTACCTTATTTATAATGATAGAAATTTGTACGGAATTTTACTTGTACGCAAAAAAATAAGGAGTATGAACTTTTGAAAATTCAAAATTTTTCTCGTATCAGAAAGAAAGCCGAACAGTCTGGTCTTCCTTTCGTACACGTACCGAATCTGCTCTCAATGCAAATTGATTCTTATAATCAATTTCTACAGAGAAGTGTTCATCCACAAAAACGTTACGAAGAGGGGCTTCAAGCTGTTCTTAAATCAATATTCCCGTTAGAAGATCAAAAAGGGATCTACTACCTCGAATTTATTGATTATATTGTACTTAAAGAAAAGTACTCAACAGATGAATGTATCGAAAGAAATCTTTCCTATCAAGCACCGGTTAAAGCTAGAATGAGACTCGTAATTTACGATGAAGAAATTCTTAAAGAAACTGGTGAAAAAAGGGTTAAAAGCACGATCGAGCAAGATGTATTTCTTGGCGAGATCCCTCTGATAACTAATCAGGGTACATTCATAATTAACGGAGCTGAGCGTGTAATTATTAGCCAGCTTCACAGATCTCCCGGTATCTTTTTCTCAGAAGCTAAGCATCCAAGCGGTAAGATATTAAATTCCGCTAAATTGATCCCATATAATGGTTCATGGCTTGAATTCAATATGGATAGCTACGATGCTCTTTTTGTTCTTATTGATAAAAGAAGAAAGCTTCCTGCAACTGTTCTATTACGTGCAGTTGGTCTTTCAACAAATGATGATCTTAGAAATTATTTCTATGAAAAAGAAGAAATAGATGTAAAAAAAGCTAAAGATCGATACCTCTTTGCTGATGTAATGAATAGCGAAACCGGTGAAATTCTTTTCGATGCCGGCAGTGAAATTGGAAACGATGAGAGAGAAGCAATGGTTGAAGGTGGTATTAAAAAGATAGATGTAATAAAATCTGAATTTGAGATCACTAGAAAAATACTTGAGCAGACAATTGCCAAAGATCAAACCACTACTCAAGAAGAAGCATTAAAAAAAATATATACACTAATACGTCCGGGTGAAGAGCCTACTTATGATATTGCTCTAGAACTCTTTAATAGAATGTTCTTCAATGAAAGAAGATACAATCTTGGAAAGGTCGGACGACATAAATTAAATACTCGCTTAGGTCTGAACGTTGATACGTCTACTCATGTTCTTACAAAAGAAGACCTCATTGCGATCATAGATAAATTGATCGCTGTATATAAAGATGAAGACAAAATTGATGATATAGACCATCTGGCAAACAGAAGAGTAAGAACAGTTGGTGAACTTCTATCAGAGCAATATAATATTGGTCTTTCACGTGTAGCGAGAACTGCTGTAGAAAGAATGTCAATTGCTAATCCTGACGAAGTTACACTTCATGATCTAATTAACAGCAATGCTCTTATCGCTGTTGTACAGTCATTCTTCCTCACTGGTCAGTTATCTCAATATATGGAACAAACTAATCCATTAACTGGAATTACACACAAAAGAAGATTATCTGCTCTTGGTCCTGGTGGACTAACAAGAGAGCGTGCTGGTTTTGAAGTACGAGACGTTCACTATTCACATTATGGACGTATCTGCCCTATCGAAACACCTGAGGGTCCTAACATTGGTCTCATCTCTTCACCTGCAATGTATGCAAGAGTGAATGATCTGGGATTTTTGGAAACACCATACATCAAAGTTGAGAATAACAAAATCACATCAGATGTTCAATTCTTGGATGCAAATCAGGAAGAGAATTATATAATTGCTCAGGCAAATGTTAATTACGATGAAAATCTAACAATTATAGATGAACTTGTGTTCGCTCGTCATCAAGGTGAATTTCTTCAGGTAAAACCAGATGAAGTTCAATTCCTAGATGTATCTCCACAGCAAATAGTTTCTGCATCAGCAGCTCTTATTCCATTCTTGGAACATGATGATGCCAACAGGGCATTGATGGGCTCTAACATGCAGCGACAAGCTGTCCCACTTATGAATCCGGAAGTTCCAATTGTTGGAACAGGTATGGAAGGAATAATTGCTAAAGATAGTGGTACAACTGCACTTGCACCTTTTAATGGTGTTGTGAAGAAAGTTACAAGTTCATATGTTGATATTAAAAGAGATAATCCTGATGATAGTATCTTAGATATTGGAACAGATAACAGAATTTATTTGAAAAAATTCGCACGTTCTAATCAGGATACATCAATTCATCAAAGACCTTCTGTTAAAAAAGGTGATAAAGTAAAAAAAGGCGATCTCATTTCAGATGGTCCATCAATAATTGAAGACAGACTGGCACTTGGAAGTAATATGCTGGTTGCATTCATGCCATGGTATGGATACAATTATGAGGATGCGATCATTCTTAGTGAGAAAGTTGCCCGTGAAGATCTTCTTACTTCTGTATATATAGAGGAACATGAAGTTCTTGTTCGTTTAATGAAGAACGGTAAAGAAGAACTTGCTTACGATATTCCTAATGTACCTATTAAAGCTCTTAGAAATCTAGATAAATCTGGTGTAATAAGAGTTGGTTCTGTTGTAAGAGCTGGTGATATAATTGTTGGAAAGATAACTCCGAAGAATGTAGATATCGATCCATCTCCAGAAGAGAACCTTATGCGTGCTCTTTTTGGTGATCGTGCTGGTGATTTTACAAATAGTTCACTTAAAGCTAAGCCGGGAATGGAAGGCGTTGTTATTGATGTGAAAGTATTTTCACGTCTTGAATCTACAGAAGAATTTGAAGATCAAGAATTAAAGTTGGAATCTCTTCAGCGCATCAAGCAGGAACATAAAGAGAGACAAAACAAGATTCATGAATATCTTCAAGGAAAACTGGAAAGTACTCTTGTTGGAAATACAGCAAAGAATATTGTTGATGAAAAAACAAATATGTTCTTCCTTCCTTCCAGTAAAAAAATTACAAAAAATGATTTAAAAAAGATCAATTTCAAACGTCTTAATCTTGATTACGATCTGGTAGAAGATGCAGAAATTAATCAAAATATTTATAATGAGATTATCCTTAAAGCTAAAGCAGCTTACGAAGAAAGTGATAACATTTTCAAGAAAGCAAAAGAGCGTCTTAAGCATGGAGACGAACTTCCTTATGGTGTTCGTAAAATGGTTAAGGTGTATATTGCTAAGAAACGTAAGATTGCGGTTGGTGATAAAATGGCTGGTCGTCATGGAAACAAGGGTGTGATCTCAAGAGTTAGTCCTATTGCAGATATGCCATATATGGAAAGTGGTGAATCAATTGATATTATCTTAAATCCGCTTGGTGTGCCTTCTCGTATGAATATCGGACAGATTATGGAGACTCATCTTGGTATGGCTGCCAGAACACTTGGCATTCATTTTGAAACTCCGGTTTTCGATGGTGCAACTCTTGCTGATATTGATACTTCAATGAAGAAAGCCAAATTGGATCTGGATGGTAAGCAAACACTTTATGATGGGAAAACAGGTGAACCTTTTAAAGAGAGAGTAACTGTTGGAGTGATGTATATGCTCAAACTTAATCACCTGGTTGCCGATAAAATGCATGCTCGTTCTACCGGACCTTATTCACTTATCACACAGCAACCATTGGGTGGGAAAGCTCAGCATGGTGGACAAAGGTTAGGTGAGATGGAAGTTTGGGCGTTGGAAGCTTATGGTGCTTCTCGTCTTTTGGAAGAGATGCTTACGATAAAGAGTGATGATGTTGAAGGTAGAACTAATGCTTTCAAGGCAATTACAAGTGGGCTGAATCCTCCTAAACCTGGAATTCCTGAATCCTTTAATGTATTGGTAAGTGAATTAAAATCCCTCTGCTTTGACGTTGAGTTTCTTGCAGACAAGAAACATAATGGAGGTTTATAGATGATTAGAGATATTAAACGAGATAAAAGAATAGAAAATTACGATAAAGTAAGAATCAAAATAGCTTCTCCAGATTCGATCCGCGAATGGAGTTATGGTGAAGTTGTTAAACCTGATACTTTAAATTATCGTACTCTTAAACCTGAGAAAGGTGGTCTTTTTTGTGAAAGGATTTTTGGTCCTGAAAAAGATTACGAATGTAGTTGCGGAAAATACAAGAAAAAACGTTTCCAAAACACTGTATGTGACCGTTGTGGTGTTGAGATAACAACTTCACGGGTACGTCGTTCACGTATGGGTCATATCGAATTGGCCGTTCCAATTTCTCATATCTGGTTTGTGAAAAGTATGCCGAGTGTAATTGGCACACTGCTCAATATGCCGGTAAGTAAACTGGAACGTGTTCTCTATTATGAATCTTATATCGTCCTTAATCCGGGTGATAGTGATTATGAAGAGAAAGATCTGGTTAACGTTGATGAATATTATGAGATCCGAGATCGTAT